>NZ_JBQIKP010000009.1:0-112150 GCF_056796775.1 Schaedlerella sp. | reverse complement strand
GTGTTCCCCCCAAAGTTCTGACTGTTCCCTGTCGTCAATCATGATTGTATTATGTGCAGATGTACTGCGGAAAAAATTTCTTAGCTCCCCCTGATACTGCCCGGTACCTGAATTTACAAAAATTACATCACCATTCAGTGCAAGCTCGAAACTCAGACAGTCGCAATGGGCATGTCCTCCCATATAGGACGGTCCGATTTTTCCGCAATCGAAAAGGAGTGCAGCTTTCTCCGTATACAGTTTGTAATAGCCAGATTCTGAAAATGCTGTCTCTGCTAATTTTTTTTGCTGAGCACTTTTCCGAAGTCCTTCCCGCTTTACATATACCTGACCGACTCGTCCAAAGATCCCGTATCCGCAAATACGTCCTGCCGCTTTTACCAGTGCCTCCTTGCTTTTGCTTACATTATTTCCAGCATCATTAAAAAGAGGCGTGCGGTGAAACCCTTTTTCGATGTTTTCAATAACCAACGTCATTTTTTGAATCGTCGGAATGAGCTTTTCTGCATCTCCCTTATGTTCCGTAGATATAAGTACTTCATGTATACGAAGAATGTCCTCCAGGATAATCTTATGATACATAAAGCTTCGTTCAAAATGCATCCCGTCTTCAAGAATTTGTTCCTCTATTTGTTTTAACAGCAGATTAAAATATTTATGATAGGTTTCTTGTTCTCTAAACAACAGGCTGGATATGACAATCGTTTTTAAATTTTCAAAATAGTGGTTTGCAAGAAGCCCCAACTCCTGTGTTCTTAACAGATATTGATATTGCTGATAGATACTGGTTTGTAACTGCGCTCCTATGCTTGTTTCAGCTATTCTGTTTTTCAGTAGTTCCATACAGATCAGAAGATTCGGAATTCGCATGGAAATCGTGTATGGTTCAAAACTGTCCTCGGAAGATTGCTTCATCCATTTATTCAGCAAATTTTCAAATTTACAGAAATATTGTTCATCCAAAGTTTGCTCATATTTTACAGCTAACGGAAGCAAAAACTCCAGATAATGCAGATTATAATTCCATAGATGCAGCGCATCCGGGATATTCCAACAATCTTCTAATTTATGTGTTTCATGAAGAAGCGTAATCTCATCTTTTAATAAGCCTTCCCTATTGAAGCGATGTAAATATTCTTTATCAAAGTCAAGTTCTGGAATCACAATGTTAAATTTTTGAATATCTGGTACATGAAGCTTTTTTATACTGTCCAATAGCTTCTCTTTTCTAGATCTAAATACCCGATTTTTAATTTGATGTTTTATCTGTACAGGTTTTAGAAATTTTACTGTATTCCAATAGAGAGAGATCTTGTCTGTTCCACTCATCCAAAAAGTACCTCAAGCAATTTGTCGGCCAATACTTTTACACTTCTATTTTTACGGATATAATTTCGTCCATTGATACCGAATTTTCTCCGCTCTTCCAACGACATCCTATATACTTTTTCTATTTTAGCCGCCAGTTCTTCCGCATCATATGGCTCGAATACCATACCGCCTCCGCTCTCTGCAACCTCATCATCCTTATACAGAAAACCATATAGAACACAGGAGCCAGAATATAAATATTCATTAACTTTATTTTTGGATACACCATATTTGTATACTTCTTTATGTCCCTTGACCTCTAAATGGGCCATGCAGATATCGCTGTGGCTGATTAATGCCGGAACCGCTTCTTTGGGAATTCTATCATATACCAATGCATTACAGATTTTATTATCTTTGATATATCGCTCCATCCCTTCCTTTTCGTGTCCGGAACCCACAAAAATCATTTTAACAGGCAGTTCTTTCGCTTCTAACTGTTTTAATGCCTCCAGCATTACATATACCCCTTCATAGGTCATATAGTAACCTGCAAAAGAACAGACAAATGAGTCTTTCATAAACTCCCGGATTTCGTTTGGAAGCAAATCCGTTTTCTTGCTGTTTTCATCAAATCGTTCACAGTCCATTGGCTGTCCGATTAAATAAACCTTACTTCTGGGAATCCCCAGTTCTCCACAGATATATTTATCTCCATGATACATAGAATAAATGATACGGTCTGCACGAAGGAATGCCCAACGTTGAATTACACCGAAAAACAACACCATCGGATCCGCAGCCTTTTTATCTCCGCTGACTACCCAGATCCTGGGCCAGAAATCACGGACTTCCGCAACAAAACGTATTTGATACTTCCTGGCAATCCTGTAAGCCGCTACCCACGCCAAAGGGTGAACAGAGCATCCAGTGACTACATCCGGTTTCCCATATCTTCTTGCGATAATTGCTTCATATTTAACCACCTTATTCAAAAAATCAATCATATTTTTTGCACGCCCGAAACCGCCATTAGACTCATAGGAAGTTGTTTTTAAATAGATATAATGAACACGGTCGGCTATTGTGCTGACTTTGACTGCTTTTTCTGAAATATATGTGTGAGTGAAATGGCAAAATCCTGAAGCGATCACAACCACATTGTAGCCACGCCTGCCAAGCTCCCTGGCAAAATCATATTGACGCGAAATACCGCCATATTGTGGTTCGGATGAATAATGGTCGATAATCCAAATTGTCTGCAATCCTGTTACGCTCCTTTTTTAATTTCTCTGTCTGCAGTACTCTCTATATCTGCTTCTGTTAATTCTATTGATTTTTGAAAATCATTTACTTGATAATCCAGACCGCTATACACAGACAAGGTCTGACTGTATATGCTGTTTCCGAACGCCTTATTTACCATTCCTGATATCTTCCCAGCCATATGGGACGCCGCAGTTACAGCCGGATTCAAAAGTCGTGTGACCTTGATCGGATGCCAGGCCATGTCTGCAATTCCTTCTACCATTGACGCTGTTTCTGCATATTCGTTATTCTGCGGAAAATAAATACCGTCTTCACCGGAAAGCATAAGCAGACATAAAAACTCACACAGATTATCAATATGAAGTATCGAGCGCAAATTATTCACTGCCGGAAAAGCAGGTACATTCTTCGCAATTTTGGACAAAAGCGGATAGTTTCCCTTACTTCCTTTTCCGTATATCATAGGAGGCCTAAGCACTGCCACGTGAAAATTTTCATTCTTTAATCTGCGCACCAGTTTATCCGCCTGCCATTTACTATCCCCATAAAAATTCGCAGGAGCAGGAAGTGTATGCTCATCTATCACCTTCCGTTTTCCTAACGGCGCGGCTTCTCCATAGATGATCATAGAGGACATGAACACAAACTGTCTGACGCCTTCCGCCTTTGCCTTCCTTGCGGTCTCAACTGCCAGATCTGTATTTACTGCATAATATCTGGCCTTTGTTTCTTCATCTACATTGCCCACATCCGCATGAGCAATTCCTGCCACATGAAATACGCAGTCATATTCTCTAAAGTCCTTTTCCCTCCATGTACCGTCAATCATATCCACAGTATCTATGGTGAAGTTCTTGCCATAATTTTCCCGGGCATATACCTCAAAGGATTCACCAATATAGCTGTTTGCCCCGGTAATCAAAACACGTTTACGATTCTCAGCACTTGTATTTATCTCAAATTTCTTTTTATATGCATAATCTTCAAATCCTGCATCATCGATGCAGATCTCTTCTGCTCCATATTCCGCTTGGCTATCAGTCTTTCTCTTTTTTATTCTGCCATTATTTTGATTGGCAGCTTTTATCTTATGTATCTCCCCAGTCCCGCCTTCCACAACGCCGTCTCCGCCCGCAACTGACAGTACCGTTCCAAGAAAACATTTCAAATCAAAAAACAGGGCCTTCATCCCGCCCTGTCGTAAATGTTTCACATATTCTCCATCCAACTTTGCCTTATCCGGTATTTCCAGTTCGTCCCGGCCATTGATCTGCGCCCATCCGGTGAGCCCCGGAGTGACACTGTTCGCAAAATATCGGTCGCGCTCTCTGATCAGATCATCCTGATTCCACAGTGCCGGTCTTGGACCGATAATGCTCATCCGGCCCCGGAAAATATCCCAGATCTGCGGGAGTTCATCCAGGCTGGTTTTTCGAAGCACGCAACCAACTCGTGTAATGTACTGTTCTGGGTCGCTTAACTGATGCGTTGGTACGTCATGAGGCGTGCTCATCTTCATACTGCGGAATTTATGCAGGAAAAAGAATTCCTTATCCTTCCCCACACGTTTTTGCGTAAAAAAAATCGGCCCCGGATCATCTAAAAATATCGCTGCGGAGATCATTGCAAACACTGGCGCTAAAAGCACAAGCCCCAAAAAAGAAAGTAATCTATCAATTGTTGGTTTTAAAATCCTCTCGTAAAGTGATAATGATGTATTCGAGATTCTTGTTCCAGTTATGTAATTATCAACTTCTACTTGATTTCCTTCTGTTCGAAAATATGATTCAGTAAGATACGGATTCTCATCATTAATATCTTTGCCTTCTTTTCTTTTTTCTGCCACGGCCTTCATTATAATGAATAATCCACCGAAGATTCCTGCTACAATGTTTAATTTTCTAATGTAATTCTTTCTAGACATGCTAAACAATTTTCTCCACTAAAAAACTGTGGATTTTTGCGTAACATGCAATCCACAGCTTTAGGTTATTTCAATATTTTCAATATCATCATTGACAAAACTCCCATTGAATCTCAGACAAAAACTGCACTTACAGCTGTTTTTATTTTAAAAATGGGCATGCTTCGCCATTTCGCTTAATTTCTTAATGAAGTCAGCCGTAAAACAAACTGTCAACAACGCACTCCACTATCATTCCAGCGAATTCTTTTTATCTCATCACAAAATATAACATCCACAATTTCCCAAACGCGACGAAGCGACGATTTGAAATCTCCTGGATTTTTACCTTCTGTTATAGCAAACACAAATCTGCTCCCCATTCATTTATCCTATAATGAGGGCAATACGAATGATTCTCATTTATCATTCTATACCAAGGCTCTTCTCTCGAAGGTCCCCCGCTTCCAGGCTTTTGCAAAGAACCAAAGTACCTCTGCCCTGAACCTGTTTTACGGAGGCTTTCATCCGTTACGGATATTGGCCCGCCTCAAGACCGAATCTATATCTACCCCAGGGATTCCCTGGAATCATAATACAGCTATTGCAAAAAGATTTTTTATAGCCATCGGCACATAATCTACTTCACTGTAGTTTTCCAGATACATGCCGCCATATAGGAGTATTTTTTCCTCTAATCAATATTTCCACCGAGTACTCCGGCTGTTTTTATGGAAATTTACGGCTTATGCGGTGGAGAATTTTCGTAAAGTATGTTACTCTACGGCAACGAAAATACACCGTTTTTTCCTGAATTACTTTTATACCATAGCACATTTGTTCCTGATTGTAAATATTTTTTTCTATTTTCCAAGCGGTGCCTGCTTTGCCGTATCTATCCATTTTTCCCTGAAAATCGCTATTTCCCCTGATTATTCCACAATTTTTATTCATTTCATTTTTTCATCAGCAAATTTTACAGCCATCAAAAACGCAGTCAAAGGCTGTATTGCGTTCAGTAGAGATGTGCCCGCTATTTTCAAGGCATTGCAATAAAATGATGGACAGCAATCCCTCCCTTTTGATTTGTAACACAAATTTTATAGCAGTCATTTTCAACCGTCAAATATAAAATCAAGTTATTCTACCCCGCATTTTCCTGTGGAATTTCTTAAGATTTCTATCCGTTGTCGTAGAGTAACATACTTACGAAAGTCCATCCTCCTGTCCTTGATAATTTCTATGCGCTTCTCAAATCCAACTTTTTTTCGTGCATTGTGTTGACATATTACGAATAAATATTGTAATATTAATTATCATTATGAAGAAGGAGTTATCCATATGGCAAATTTAAATATTCGTGTTGACGATACACTAAAAAAACAGGCGGAAACTATTTTTTCTGAATTAGGAATCAGTCTTTCTGCGGCGACAACGATGTTTCTAAAGCAGGTTGTGCGATACAATGGAATCCCTTTTGAGCTTCGTGTCGATCCATTTTACTCAGCGGAAAATCAGGCTCGCTTATTGAAGGCTAAGGAACGTATGGAGCAAACAGGCGGCAAAGTTCATGAACTGATTGAGGTGGATGATGACGAAATCATGGGATGATTTTGCCTGGGAGGATTATCTTTACTGGCAAAGTCAGGATAAAAAAACGTTAAAGCGTATTAACCAATTACTAAAAGATATCGACAGGAACGGCTATACGGGTATTGGGAAACCCGAACCATTAAAAAGTGATATGAAAGGTTATTGGAGCCGACGCATTGATGATGTCAATCGCCTGGTCTATCGCATAGCAGATAACCGGATTGAGATTCTGCAGTGCCGTTCTCATTATGGTGATAAATGATCAATCCCCCGGAGCCTTCACTCTCCGGAGGATTTTTTATCCGCCATTTTCTTCATGCAGATCCAATAATTTTTTTCGCTTGCATACCTCGCTTTTTTTATATACTCTTCAAGCTCCTCCGGCGCCCGCAGCCAGTCTGACCGCACGATCCCCAATCGAAGACATCTTCTGGCCTCTCGCATCTGCTCCTCACTCTTCCCATCCCTCTGCATGTTCTCCAATACCCTGGCAGCCCTCTTGTCATAGCGCGGATGGGTAAACATCTGCAGCTCCGGAACATATTCCAGCTCGAAAAGCCGGTTCTCTCCTGCCTCCGGCAGAAAGCAGACTTCCTCGGAGGTTCCTGTGATATGCAGATAATATAAGGATGCCCTGTTTTTCCCTTCTTTTTTGCGGATGATCCGCCCCAGACGCTGGACTCTCTGGCGCTGCGCAGAGGTGCCGGAGAGAATGATCCCCACAGTCGCGTCCGGAATATCCACACCCTCGTCCATGGACTTGCAGGCGATCAGGATCCGAATTTCATTGACCCGGAAACGCTCCAGAATATTTTTATTGGCCTGATCCCCCATCTTGGAATGGTACCGTCCCGCCCTTCCCGGACAGGTCTCCTGTAACAGCCGGTACAATTCCTCCGCTTGGCTGATACGCTCTCCGAAGATCAGTATTTTTTCATGGTCCGCAAGATTTTTTATCAGCTCACATGCACAGGCGATCCTTGCCGATGCCTGACAGACCAGGCTTTTCCTTCTATAAGAAAGATACATATATTTGGATGCCGCTTCCGCAATCTCCTTATTTTTTCCGGCGGCCATCGCGCGCAGCAATTCGTAAAACTCACCCTGACTCAGCTTGTCCAAAAACGGCTGATCCCTTTTCAGCTTATAGTACAGCGTCAGCAAGGCATCGGTGAGTTCATCATATTCGCATCGTTCATCACTTTCAAATGACAGTCCGATATGGTAAATGTCATATTTGCATACCGTGCGCAGGGCGGATGCCCGGGACATCTCGTAGCTGTAAATTTTCCGACCCAAAACGGATGCCAGGAAATGCTGTGCCTGCCCGGACGGAAGCGTAGCGGAAAGCCCCAGTGAATAGAATTGTGTTTCTTCCGGTTTGATATATGGCAAAAATTCAAAGATCAGCTGGTTCTGCCCGCTTACGTAGTGGTGGCATTCATCAGCGATCAGCAATACGGCTTCCCCATTTCTGAGTTCCGCCAGAATCTGTCTGGCCAACTCATAGCGTGCGGAATTGATCACATAGATCATATATCTGCAGTCCGGAGATGCCTGATGGCCGCCGCCCCGTAGGCCGATCAGTCCGCGCAGAGCAGCCGGAGGTTGTTTTTTCCCATGAGACGAAATCAGATATTCTCTCAGCGCGCGGTCCCACTGCCGCATCAATCCCCCTGTAGGAACGACGATCTTCACATGGAGTTCCTGCCCCAACATCCGCTCCAGACGCGCGGCCGCCGTCAGGGCCAGCAGGGTCTTTCCGGAACCGGTAACCGCCTGTACCAGGCCCCTGCCCCTATTTGAAAACCATCGCTCCAGGCACTCTTCCTGCCATTGATAAAGCTTCTGTCCCATGTCAATTCTCCCGCTGCCTCTTCACACTCATTTAGTAATAAAGCCGTCTCCCTTCTCTTTTGAAGCCAGGGAGATTTGTCACCAATTTCCACAGGAAATTGATGACCTGCTTGCGCATCGGCGCAATTCATTATAATTTGTCACCAATTTCCGCCAGGAAATTGATGACCTGCTTGCGCATCAGCGCAATTCATTATAATTTGTCACCAATTTCCGCCAGGAAATTGATGACCTGCTTGCGCATCAGCGCAATTCATTATAGCATGGATAACATATGCCGACAACAAATCTTTCCAATTTTGAAAACTGCGCTTTTTTCATTACAGTTCTCGGCCTTTCAGACTGTAAATTATACCCATTTTTCACAAAATTTCCCATAAATTATTGAACAAAACATTGCAAACCGACACCATTTCATATATACTTTTCATAGTTCATCGAAAGCCGATTCTACGTGGTTTTCGTGGAATGATCATGCATACAGCCATTGATTTCAGCAACATGGCATCATCGTTACAAAGGTCCGTTTTTATAACCCGAAAGGAACGGCCTTTTACAGGCGAATCGTACCATACCATAGTTTTCATGGCTGTAAATATACCAAAAGAAAAGGATGAAAACATGAATTACGAAGATTTTTACCAGGACCTGCAGCCCTATGAAAAATCGGTGAAGGACAGTCTTTCTTCTCTCCAAAAGCTTTTCAAAGCAGTCTCCCGGGAGACTGAGAGCGGGGATGTCAAGAGCCTTGCCCGTGACTTAAACGCCATGGAAACGGCAGTGGCAGACATTGCCTCCTCTTTGAAGGAGCTGGTCGGTGTGGTAGATGATTTTGATACACAGGCTTATTTTGAAAATGGAGATTTTGCGGAGCAGATGCTTGCCTCCTGTGAGGAAAAGGGGGTCGATGTCCGGGGTGAATTTCCTGTCTATGAGATGTTCCCCTATCGCGTAAAGCTGGACACGGAGAGCCAGGATGTCTACCTTGACCGCAAGAAGCTGCAGTGCATGCGCCCCCAGAGTCTGGTAGATGTGATCCAAAGCAGCCAGGAGAAGCTCAACAAGGCCTCCTTCAATGCACTGACCTTTGCAAATGAATTGTCTGACGCCTATGACCTGGCGCTTTTAAAACAGAAGCGCCGGCCCGGGACAGACATTTATCTTACCAGTCTGTACAAGTTCCTGGCACCCATGAGCCGTTTCCGGAAGGATTACAGCCAGAAGAGCTTTGCGTTCGACCTGGCCAGGCTCTATACTTCCGGAATAGAGGAAACCAAAAACGGAAGGAAATTCCAATTCGGTCCGACCCGGGATCAGAATAAATCCATCCGTATTCTGGATCAAAACGGAAATGAGCAGTTCCTGGCTACCATCTGTTTCTTTGACGAAGAAGAATAAGAGGTGAGAGTATGAACCCGGATTTCAACGATAAAAATTACAATGATGACGCTGCGTCTTCCGCATTGGATTCTGCCTGCCGGCTCACCTGCGGGATTGATTTTCTGACGGATTTTTGGAAGGAAAAGTATCTTCAGGAATACATCAAAAACGGCGGCAGCAAGATCAAGTTCATCACCGGGCGCAGCGGAAGCGGCAAGTCTCATTTTCTGCGTCTGATGACTTCCATTGCCCAGGACGAGCATTACAAGACAGTCCGTTTTTCCGCAAAGAATATCTGGATGCATGATTTCAGGGAGCTCTATAAGGAGATCTTTCTCCAGTGCGGCATCATGGAATGCCTGGAGGGCATCAGCCGGCATCTGATCCGCGAGATGGGCTTTGATCAGGAGGAGATCCCGGAAGGAATGCGTTTTATTGATTATCTGTCTGAAAATAACCAGTTTGACGCATTGACCCGGCGTGAGATCCGCACCCAGTTAAAGCACATCTTTCTGGAAAATCCCATGCTTGACAATAATTTTGCCCTAGCGTGCAGCATGCTCACAGGAAGTATCCTGGGCTATCCTGTCCTGGAGGAGCAGAACAAGAATCTCCTTCTGGCATGGCTGGAGGGCGACCGGACGATCAAGCTTTCCCAGCTTCGGGCATTGGACTTTTATCCCAGCCGCATTACAAAATATAACGCAAGACACATGCTCCGTTCTTTGACGGAAGTGATCCATCTGGGCGGATATTCCGGATTGTTCATTGCCATCGATGACCTGGAGATCCTGATCAGCCGTTCCAGCCTGGAACCGGTGCATTATACCAAGATGAAGCGTGAGGATACCTATGAGAGTATCCGGCAGCTGATCGATGACATCGACAGCATGAAGCATATCATGTTCGTATACGGTTTTGACCGGGAACTCATCGACAATGAAAATGCCGGACTGAAATCCTATCAGGCTTTATGGATGCGGATCCAGAATGAGATCGTCGGGGAACGCTTCAACCGGTTTTCAGATATGGTGGATCTGGACCGGCTGGCAGCGCAGGAATACACACCTGATGTCATTATTTCTATTTCCAAAAGCCTGGCGGAGCTGCAGAAAAATGTGCAGGCATCCCCATTGGACCATGAAACAGCCGTGGAAATCGCGGCCCAGGCCCGGACCGGAGCTATCGGCATTCCCCGGCTAATCCAAAATATAATGCAGGAGGTAGGGATTGATGTATGATATTGAAGCAAGGCACATCATAGAAGCACTGCGTTCCGGCGTCCCATCCCGTGCCGTGGGGCAGTATTTTTCCGAAGCAAGGCCCCGGATCATGCGGGAGATCTCCGACCGCCTGGATTCGGTCTGCGACGGCGGAAAGTCCAGCGGAATGATCATCAGTGGAAAATACGGCGAAGGAAAGACCCATCTTCTGAATACTGTATTTAACCTGGCCCATTCCAACAATATGGTGGTTTCCTATCTCACTCTGAGCAAGGAAACTCCCATGGACAAGCTGTATCTGGTCTATCAGAAGATCATCCAGAACACCTATCTGCCCAAGCGCCAGCAACCGGGATTTATGCAGGAGCTGGAAAAAATCTCCGCAAACAGTCCGGTGGCCAGCGAGATGCTTTTCTATGCGCTGCAGCAGTTGGAAACGGACAAACTGTATTATCTGTTCCGTTCCTATCTGAACACAGAGGATTCTGACGAAAAGTTCCTCCTGCAGGCCGATCTGGAAGGCGATTTTGTCGCAAATGCCGCTTTAAAAAAAATCTACCGCCGAATATTTAATGAAACCGTAAAATATAAAGTCAATTTTACAAAAACCCGGCACTGCAGTGACTATTTCAAATTTATGAGCCATCTCTTTACCCAGATGGGGTATCATGGGTGGGTCATCCTGATCGATGAGACTGAGCTAATGGGACGTCTCGGCAAAAAAGCAAGGCTGAACGCTTACCGCAATATGGCCCGCTTCCTGCTTCCGGAAAAATGTCCGGAAAATACATTCAGCATCTTCGCACTGAGTGCTTCCTACACAGAAGATGTCATTGAGTCCAAGCACGAATATGAAAATCTGGAGGACGTTTATCCGGATGAGCCGGAGCCTGCCAGAACAGTTCTGGACCTGCTGGTAAAAGCGCCGCAGCTTGTACCGCTGACCAAAGATGAGATCAACAATGTATTGTATAAAATACAGGATTTCCACGGTAAGGCCTATGAGTGGACACCGAACCTGTCCCTCTCCTCCCTGGCGGAGTCCACCCAGTCCGGGGGATATCTGCTCCGGACGAAGATTCGCGCGGCAATTGAATTTTTAGACCAGCTCTACCAATACGGAAAAGCCGGGAATACCACGGTGAATGAGTTGGGGGAAGAGACGTTTACGGAGGATGTTCCATTGCTGGATGATTAATAGTATGATCCGCCCGTCAAATGAGAACTTTTGACGGGCGGATCATCTATGTCCTTCTCAGGAAAAATCCCGTACCAGAAGTTCATCCTCTGTCAGCAGTTCTTCCACCGTTCCCAGTCCCAGTTCTTCCAACACCTTCCGGACATAAGGATTTTCCAGCGGTGTATTGTAAGGGGCTTTTCCTGCATAGGCGTCTACATAACCGGTTCCTTCTTCCACACCCAGAATTGCTTTCGGACCGCCCACACAGCCGCCCACGCAGCCCATTCCCTCGAAAAAATTCGCATCCGTCTTCCCTTCTTTGATCCTGCGGATCATTTTCATGCAGGCCTTGGTTCCGTCTGCCTGCTCGGTGCGGACCTGGATCTCCCGGTCCGGGTGCAACTGATATACCATCTCAGTGACCGCATGGCTCACTCCTCCGGTTCTTGCGTACAGCCGGCCTGCCTTGGAGGCGTGCTCTTTTTCAAGATCCGCAAGCTCCTCCGGATGGATATCCGCTGCCCTGAAAATGTCCTGCAATTCCTGAAATGTCAGCACATAATCCACCGCATCCGCAATGTCCGGCTCCCGTGCCTCCTTCTTTTTTGCCAGGCAGGGGCCGGCAAAGACCGTTACCGCATCCGGATGGATTCGTTTGATCATGCGTCCGCAGGCAACCATGGGGGAGACCGCGCCGGGCACATGGGGCATCAGCTCATGGTAGATCTTACGGATCATGGAGATCCAGATCGGACAGCAGCAGCTTGTCAGCTGATAGTCCCCGGTATGCTGTACATGCCGGTCAAATTCCAGCGCTTCTTTCAGGGTCAGGATATCCGCAAACAGGGCCACCTCCACCATCCCGGTAAAGCCCAGCGCTTTAAAAGCCGTGCGGAGCTGCCCGGGAGTCACATGCTCACTGAACTGGCCGAAAAAGGCCGGAGCTACCATCATGTAGGCCGGACCTTTTGCCTCCCGCACTGCCTTCATTGCCGGAAGTACGTCCCGGCTTGCCGTCAGCCGGCCGTCTCTGCAGGCCTCAATGCAGGCCTCACAGCCGGCGCAAAGCTCCGGGTTGATCGTCAGCTTCCCGTCTTCGTCCGGTCGGATTGCGTCAAAGATACAGCTGTTCTGACAGGCCCGCTCGTAAGCGCACTCCTGGCATTCATCAATATGCAGGACCGGAGCGTACTGTTCCGGATGGAGCAGGCAGTTCAGATGGTATGGATCGTAATCCGAGGGCAATGGCTCGTCCAAATTGATTTTTCGCTCAAGAATATCCTGGTATAATTCATCAAATGTCTTCATAGGTTCCTCTTTCTTCCAAAAAATAAAATGTCGCTTATATCCTATTATGGACCCATTTGAAGAATTTTATTGACTGAAATACATACTTTTTAGGCACTTAACAACAATTTCTTGCGCAAAATGGCAAAATTTTTCCACCTGTACGGTTGCAATCCGAAGTCACATTTTTATGCAATTTATTGCAATGAAAATGCGACTTCGGATTAGCAACCGTACAGGTAGAATTTTTGTATTGTGCTTTTCCGGTTTATCCGGGTTAGGAGTTATAGGAAAATAACTCCTTATATCGCATTCCCGAGCATATCCGCTATATATTTCCTGATTCCTTCCTCGGAACCAATCCCATACGTTTTGTCCACAGCCACATAATATTCTCTGATGCTGTCCTTCGTAAGCGTTTTATTGGAAGGGATCTGATCGTCATATCCGCTGCGGGCATTCTGCCAGGGAGCTTCCTGATGCGTGATCCGCTCCATAGTCCTGCCCCCGTAGATCCCAAAGGTGTTAATGACCAGATCGGCAGCCCTTCTCTCGTCAGCCGTCAGGTGTTCCGCGCTTCCTTCAAAGACAGCGAAACGCGGATCATCAATCGGATTGTACTTAAAATCCCGGAACAGGTCGTAAACCTTCGGATATACGGGCCCATGAACCCATGCCCGGCAGTCCTCTTCAAAAATCGGCCTGCCGTATAATGCCGAATGGACCCCCTGGATAAAGTAAATCAGCTTCTGCAGCATCAGAGGCGTCACCTCATCCAGCTTTTCGAAAATGTATGCGATCACCCGGAGCATATTATCCGACACAGAAAACAGCTCCTCCAGGCCGGCTGCCGCGTCCATTGCCTTATGGTATGCGGTATCCGCGATCTTTTCCCGGTTTTCATTCAGCAGCTTTTTCATAAAAGCCGGGGACGTGAGCGCGGCACGCATGATATCGGAATATTCCTTAGACGGCACCTGGCCGGACAGGTATCTGGATACCGTCACCTCACCGAATCCAAGGGCTAATGACAGCGGAGCCTTCCCAATCTTGTAGATCTTCATCAGCTTCTCAATGTCATCCACCGTCACAAGCCCCTCGGCAGCCCTGTACTGTTCGTCTACCTCCCGGACATTCTGATCCATAAGTCCGGGAATCCCCATCTCTTCGCCGCACTCCGGACATACTGCTATAGTGATCACAAACTGGTAAGCTTTATCCCGGATTGTTTTTGTAATGGTCTTCTTCTGCAATACGTATTCTGTGTCTTTTCTGCACTCCACACAAAAATCCATTCTTCTTTTCTCTGCCATGATAGCCACCTCCATCTATTGAAAGCAATATGTAAGCGGATGCCTCTGTCTGTGAAAAGAGATCACAATGACAAAACCTGTTTCCAGATTGTTCATCTTAATGTATAATGGGACAATCGTTTCCTCTGTTCCATTCCTCTCCAAAAGCAATACCTCCTTGCCGAAAACGTATAATCGTTCCTGCTCAAATCCTTTATGTTCGTTCTGCAATATGCGCGAAAAATCCATCGGCTCCAGGCTCAATAGAATCTCCCTGGCCCCTGCTTCGTCTATCACGTAATCCAGAAATAAATCGATATTGTCCTGCCGCTTCGAATTCCTCGCGATTCTGTATCTGCCCTTTTTTACTGCACCCTTCACCTCCGAAAGATATGCTTCGATGTCCTCCCATGTAATGTTCAATATATTCTCCTCTTTAGGATATGATTGGATTTTTAGCTTTTTCTATCATTATCATAACCCAATGATAGGGTTTTGTCAATACCCTATCAATACTATTTCGTCGCAACCACTTTTATTGTTTTCATGCGATACTTTCCATTTATAAGTTTTTCCTTTCCATCCGGTCCAGAATCCCGTCCACATCCACCCCCGGATGTGTCAGATACATCCTGCACACCTGTTCCGCAAATCTCTCATCAATGTGATTCCGGGCGGCGATCTCCGCAATCCTTCTTCCGGCGTCAACCTCCTTCATGATCTGCCGGACCATCCTGTACATATCCTGTTCTGGAATCTTTATCTTTCCAGGCGCCTTTGCTGCTCCTCTTTGCCCTGTTCTGACCGCAGGCTCTTCATGAACGCCTGCAGCCTTACCCTCTTCTGATATCCATACCGGATTTTCCCCATGAGATGTTCCCTTTCCCATTGCAGGTATGTCCAGGCAGTCAATCCTCTCCGTTTCCATCCGATGCTCAGCCGGATACAGAGTGAGAAGCATCATCGTGACCGGCAGGCAAAATCTCCTCGGCCCGCAGCTTCCCGGATTCAGGCAGGCTGTATTTCCCAGACGCCCCACCTCATATTTATGGGAATGACCGCAGATGATAAGATCCACTCCCGGCAAATCCTTCCGGATCAGTTTTTTGTCATGGATCATATAAATACGGAATCCGAAGAGTTCTATTTCCAGCTCTTCCGGCAGTTCCACCTGTCCGGCTTCAAATTTATCTGCCCGAACTTCAAATCCACCTGCCTGAGCTTCAAATTCTTTTGTGCGGATCTTCACATCCTCCGCGCATTTCCGTCTCTCTGTTTCACGGGCATAAAATTCCCTGATCCGGCCCGAGTCCACATTTCCGCGGACCGCATATGTGTCTCTGATACCCCTGAGTTGTCTGAGAACTTCCGGCTTTCCAACATCTCCTGCATGCAGTATAGTCTCGCAGGTTTTTAAAATCTCCGCCGTCTCCGGCCGTAATATGCCGTGTGTGTCTGAAATCACTCCGATGCGATGTCCATCCATCCTGTTTTACCTCCTGCCGCTTTCTTCTCCCCACATTTCTCGGTCTGCTCACAAACTGCTTTTCCCTGCTGTGCGGCTGACGCAATACTCACGGCGGATTTCATCGGCCGTGAGTATCACAATTCAGAACACCAATTCCTGCTGCTCCATCACCTCAATCTGCGACACCACCATGGTCTCCGGTTCATTTCCCCGCAGATGGTTGGCCCGGAGGTACTGCATGCCGCCGCGCAGACTGGCCGCGATCAGATTGAGCACGTAGATATTGTCAAACCGATTGTAGATGCTGTCCCCGCCAAGCCCGGTCAGACAGATGAGCTGGGTATTGGTCTTTTTCGCCACATCCATGAGGGGCTTCAGCAGATGGGACGCATTGGTCTGGGCAAATGGGTTGTCCATGAGCAGCACCTTTCCTTCGTTGCGGTCCGCAAAAATGTCCGTCTCGTCCTTGCGCATATAGTACAGCAGACTGGACAGAATCACGAATGCGGATAAAAATCCTTCCCCGCCGGAGTTTTTTGCCACCTCGGCCCAGGTGATGGGATATTCCCGCTGGGCCTCGATCTTGTAGAGGCGGATCTGCACATTACCGATGCCCACCACCGTATCGTACAGATTTCTTGTGGTCATGCGGGTGCCGAAATATTCCTGGGCATTTTCGTTTCGCTCAAAAATGCCGATCCCCTTCTGCGTCAGCTCATCGATCAGATCCTGCAGCCGGATGTGGTACAGATTTTCATTTTCCTCCCATACCGGAAGCTGGATCTTCAGCATCTTGATGGCACGCTCCCGGACCGTGATGGTGGCATTCTGGTCGATCCGGCCAAGGTTGCGGTGAACCTCCCGGAGATAATCCTCCAGCAATTCCGCAATCTTCTGCTTCTCCTTTTCCACCACGGAAATATCCACTTCCAGCTTTTCCATCAGGCTGTCATAGGACTGGATGGTGGTTTCCATCTGGCGCCGCACCTGACCCGCATCGTCGGACAGCTCCAGCATGGCCTCCAGCGGCTTCTTATAATAATCCTCCTGAAAATGCTCATCCCGCACGATCTGGTTCAGCACGCGGACCAGCTGCTCCTTCGCGTCCTGCCTGGATTTCACGTATTGATTGTAGTCCCGGATGAGGATGCCTTTAAAATTCCGCAGTTCCTTCGCATTCATTGCCATAAAATCCCGCTCCCAGACGATCGGTTCTTTTTTCTCAAATTCACTGTATTCTGCCAGCGCGGTCAGGTTTTCGTCCAGGCTGTGGAGGCGCTTCTGCAGCTTGTCCGCAGTATTTTTCAATTCCCTTTCCTGATATTTCAGCTGGTTCTTCCGGGACTCAAAATCCTGGTTCTGGATCTCCGCTTTGGGCAGAGGTTCCTCCCGGCCGCACTCTGTCCGCATCCGTTTCAGAAGGTCCGCCTTCTGCTGGGTGATAACGGCGATCCGCTTATCTTCCTCGTTCCAAAGAGACTGCTTGGTTTGGATCTTCATACGGCGGTCTTCCAGAAGGATCTCCTGACGGGATTCCTCTTTTCGGCTGTAACGCGTATCCTGCCAAGCATTTTCTGTCAGACCGTATTTCTTCTGTAAATGTCTCAATTCCTGATCCGCGTCCTTGCAGCGTCTGCCGCTCAGCTGCTCCTGACGCTCCAGTTCCTGTATCTCCAGCGAAACTGTAGCAGTGACCGCCGCGTATCTGGCTTCCATATCCGCCACGATCCTCCGCAGATCCGGCTGGATCTGAACTGCTTCCCACCGCCCGCGCCAGTCCTCCCCGGCTTCCTTCTCCGCAGGCTCCGTATATTCCTCATACCTCCTGTACTTCCGCACCGCCTCCTGCTGTCCCTCTTCCTCCCGGAGCAGCGCGTCCCTCTCCGCCTCCAACGACTTCTGCCGGTCCCGCAGCTTTTCCAGTTTTTCCCTGGACAGCTTCTGCCGATCCGTGAGCCTGCTCATTTCCTTCCTGCACAGCTCCAGCTCCTGCCGGAAGCGCGCATATTCCTCATACGCTCCCCGAAGCTCCTGGAAGTCTTCCGTTTTCCGCCGCTGCCGTTCCAGCTCCTGGTCCATCCTGCGGATCTCCTGCTCCTGGCGTTCCATCTGCTCTTTCCGTTCCGTCAGTTCCTGGGAAGCCGCCCGGATCTCCTCGTCCGTGCCCCGAATCTGATCCGCCAGCTCTGCAAGCCGCTTCTCATTTTCCTCATAGCTTTCCCGGCTCACCGACTGGTTTTTCACCTGCTCCTGACGCTCAAAATACTGCTGGTATTCTTCCTGGCGGATCCGGACCGCCTCCTGCTTCCGCCTGATCTGCTGCTCCTTTTCCGCAACCAGATCCCGAAGTTTTTCTTCATCCAGAAGATTTTCATTGAACAGGACATAGAAACTGACATCCCCGAACCTGCGGACATTTCCCGGATCCTCCCCGGCCCGCTTTTCCAGATGCTCCCGCAGAATGATGGGAATCGGAAACGAGGTACAGATATTTCCCGTATGACGGGACAGCTTTTCCAGCTCCTGCTTCGACAAGATCAATCCATAGGGCAAAAAGGGATGGCTGCGGACCAGCTCCTGATTTTCTTTTTCCGGATATCCGTTCTTTTTCAGCCATTCCATCCCGTATACGACATGGATTCCAAGCCCCGCAAGCTCTGCCTCCAGCTCCTGGGGCAGCTCCAATACCTGGCCCTTTGTCAGCCGCTGGTACTCCTTTTGCAGACTGTCCTCTTCCTTTTCCAGATTCCGGCGAAGGTTCGCGATCTCTGCCAATTTCCGCCCGGATGCGTGAAGGATCTTTTCCCTGTCAAACAGCTCCTTCTCGTCCAGGTCCAGATATTTCAGGATCACCCTCCTTGCTTCCAGTTCTTCCTCATACAGGCTTCGTGTCCGGCTCTGCTGCTCCTGCTTGGCCCTCCTGCGGATCTGCTCCTCCCGCATGTCCGTCAGCTTCCGCTCCCGGCTCCGCTGGGCTTCCTTTGACATCTCCAAAGCCTTTTTCGTTTTCAGGCGTTCCCGCCCCAGTTCCTCCATCCGGTTTTCCTGGGCTTCCTGAAAGATTTCCATCGTTCCCGGTTCATATTCTCCCAGGATATTGCGCACAAAATGCTCCTGATACCGGGTGTTGAACTGCTCCTCCTGCCGGTCATAGGACTGCACCTGGCTTTTCAGCGCGCCTTCTGCCGATACCCTCTCCCGAAGCCGCCCTTCCAGATCGGACTGGATCTGCTTTTCCTGGAAAATGTTTTCTTCTGTCTCTGCAATGCCCCGGCTGTTTTCCTGCTGCCTTTTCCCGTTCTCCTCCAGTTCCTTCTCATAGTGACAGCGCAGCACATAGCCCAGGCGGTTCCGCTCCGGCTCCAGGTTCACATTTTTCTCCCGCGCCACGCGAAGCCGCTGCAGAGCCTTGTCCCACTCCGCTTTTTCCTCATCTGCAAGCCGCTGCTGCTTCGCGCAGGCCAGCAGATGGAGCCGATGGGTGATCTCCTCCGCTTCCCGCTCCAGCGCTTCCTTTTCCATGGAGACCATGTCCCGGTTGCTCAGGTGAAAGCGCATCTGCTCTTCCAGCCGATAGATCTCTCCGGACAGCTTTTCATATTCAATATGGGCGATCTGCGCAAGTACCTGTTCCATCCGCGACAGGATATCCTCGTACTCTTCCTTTGTCACGGCCTGCAGGCGTTCCAGCTCCGCGATAAAATGAGCCACCAGATTTTCCTGTTCCTTCTCCTTCCGCTCCCCTTCCCGGTAAACGGACAGCTTCTCCTGGATCTTCCGCGCTTCCTGCTTAAACAGGCGGATCGTATCCCGGCGCTGGATCTTGGAACGGTTGTCCTTATACTGGCCCACGTATTTTTCCAGAATGCTCTGAAATTCCTTCATCCGGTTCCGCTCTTTATTCAGCTTGCTCTCCACCGCGTCCAGAAACCATTTTTCCACCAGTCCCTTCTCGTCCCGGCAGTCGGAAAACAGCTCGGAAAGTCCGGACTCCTTCAGATTCACCTTTTTGATGATGCTTTCCCACTCCTTATAGTGGATCTGGTATTCCTGTAATTTATCAAAATACTGTCTGGACTGCGCCCCGTTGTTCATATCGTAATAGAAAAACTGCAGGGAGCGGTCCCGTTTGTATCCTTCGAACATCTGCCGGCAGGCCGAAAAATTTTTCAGGGTCATTTCCTTTTTTCCCTTTTCCACCACCGGGAGATGGTGGATGTCCTGCAGGCAGGAGGCCCGGTATTCACAGACAAAATTGACCATCTCCAGCTCTTCCCCGCTGTCGCTGTCCTGGCTTCGACGCGCCATCATCCCGGTCAGCACGAAGCCTGCGTTCTGATCCAGAGCCCACTCCACCAGGATGAAGGAGGGCTTGCTGGTGGTGAAATAGCTCTCAAAGGGGCGGTCCTTGGCGTCCCGGTAGCGTTTGTGGACAAAGGGGGCGGTCAGCATCTGGACCAGGACGGATTTTCCCCCGCCGTTGCGCAGGGAGATCAGCGTGCTTTCGCCGTTGAAATGGAAGATCTCGTCACTGATCCGGATGGCGTTGTTGTTGTAATTGATATTGATCAGACGGGCTGCATTTATTTTGCTCATTGTGTTTACCTCAACTTTTTCGTATTCCTATTGAACCTGACGGATTGCCTGGACTGGGGACAACTTTTAATCAAGCTTCCTTATGCGCCCCAAGAACCCGCAGCACCCGCTTATAGTTGTTCTGGTTCAGCAGGTTCCAGTCCATAAAGTTGTCCAGCTTCTTTGTTGTTTTGATCATTTCGTCCTGCTCCACATATTCGATCAGGCCCTGCTTCTGCAGAAATGTCAGGATATGATGGAGGAAGCCCTCCTTCGTGGTCCTGGCGCGTGAACCCTTCTCATCAGATTTCAGTGCTTCATAAGCCTCCAGCATATTGGAAAACGCGATCCCCGCCTGCTCCTCCTGATCCTCCGGCACATTTTCCGCGCCTTCCTTTAACCTCCGGGAAATGCAGTTCTGTAGCTCACCCACACGCATATATTCCCGCGCCTTACTGCTGCTCCCCTGTCCGTCGAAAAATTCCACAAGAAGGGTCAGGATCACGAACTGGGATAAATAATAATCCTTATCCGTGGAATTGGATTTGCAGAGCACGTTTTTCAGCTGCGCCTTGGAAAAGCCGAGGAAATGATTTTCCTCCTTCGGGATCAGGTAGATCACATTACCGTAGCGTTCGACCGTACTCTGAGCCGCCTCCCCCTGGGACTTGACCAGGTTCTGGATCTCCTCCTGCTCCGCGTATGCCTTGAACAGCAGGCCTTCCTCATCCTCCCGCAGCTCGTGGTGTTCCAGAAGATAATAAAAAATCTCCTGGCTGATCCTGATATCTCCAAATTCATATGCCATGAAAATCACCTCTCTCTTTCTTCTCCCAGTCATCCTTCTGCACAAATGACATCACAAATCTCCTATGCCCCTTCTTTAAGATCCACACAGATCCGCACATTCGAACACCGAATGTCTTTCCGTTCCCCGTTTTCATTTCGGATCCCCGCAAAGGTCACTGTCCCGGCCTTTTCCAGGCGTTCCACCCGAATCCGCTGTACATCCGACAGCTCCGGATTTTCCTCGGTCAGCTGCAGCAGCATCTCATTGAGCTGAAATTCCTCCTGCTGGTCCTGGATGAACTGGCTCCGTTCCTTTCGCAGCACATCCAGCTCCATTTCCCGGTTCCTGATCAGCTCCACCATGATCTCCTTGAAGATCTCCACATTGGGGATCAGCCGGTCACGGAACTCCACCTGTTCCCGAGTCCGCTCCTCCACCTGTTCCAGAGTGATCTCCCCCTTCTCCGCGCGGACAGCTTGCTCCAGCAGTACAGTCAGGCTCTGCTCATAGCGTTTCAGCTTTTCCCTCCGGAGGCGTTCCTGTTCCCGCTCCCATGCTTCCTCGTCAAAATCAATCGTTTCCCGGGTATCCTCCTCTGTCTGTCTGCGCACCGGGCGCTGCAGCTGGAACGCCTTGTTCAGGTTGTAGACCTTCTCCGCGTCCTGATTGAACAGGGGCCGCAGGAAATATTCCAGCTCCTCCAGAGCGGCCGGATTTTCCAGAAGCTTATCATATAATTCTGTCCGCAGGGAAAAACGCCGGATCAGCGACATCCGGGTCAGGTCTTCCAGCTCCCGGGTGTACAATGCTTTTAAATCCAAATGGCTCCCCAGGATCTTCTGGTGTTCGTCAATGGCGCGGTTCAGATACCACTCAATCTCCCGCAGATGCCTGAGTTTTTCCTCCTCCTTCGGGCTGAGCCGCCGGACATTGATGTTGGTCTCTTCCAGCTCCTGCACGCGGCTTTTTACCATTTCCCGATAATTCTGAAATTTTTTCTTGGTATCGTCGATAGTCTCCAGATTTTCATGAAGGATCTGCTCGTAGTCACGAACCGAATAATTCAATGCATTTCTCCGGATCTTCCCCATCGCTTCCTGGATCTTCTGGAGCTGGATCCGAAGCAGGTTAAATACGTTCTTGATCTCATCCGCGGCTTTGTCATAGCTCTGCTTTTCCAGGTGCATCTGGAAGATCATCTCATGGATGGTCAGCTTCATATTATTCTCGATTTCCAGGGTTGCCAGTAAAAGATTGTACCCGTCATCCGTAAGGTAATAAGACGTGCGCTTGAAATCCTGATCCACATAGACGATCCTGTTCGCCACGTAGCTGATGTGCATGCTCTGATATGCGTTCTCTTCGAAGTCATAGCCGTCAAAATGCATGGCCCTTCCCTCGTTGGAAAGGATCACATTGACGATAAAATCCCCCAGTCCGCGGCAGTCCTCGTAGGACATGTCTTTCCGGAAATACTGGACGTTGATCGCGTCGATATAGGCGCCGATATCGTCCATGGTACAGTTCTCCTCCTTCAGCGACTGCTCCATGATGTAGAGCATCACGGCGAAGATCAGGTTGAACTGCTCGTCCGTTTTCTGAAATCCGCGCTGCTTCCAGGTCGTTTTCTGCAGGCTGTTCTGGATCAGGACCGTGTACAGCCCAACATTTTTCATCCTTCTCGGAAAATGCTTTAAAAATTCATACTGCATCTGATGTTTCCTCTTTTATAAAAATCAGTATTATTCACGGTGTCTTACCTTGCCGCAAGGCATCCGGCCAATAAAACGGCGGTTAAAAGTCTGAAATATTCAATATTTCCTGCGGAATATACTTCTCCTCTTCCAGGATCCGGCGCATGGTTTCCGCACATTCCGGTGTGAAATACGAAAAGAACGCCTCCCGGATATTCCGGTTCTGCATTTCCTTCGTCTCCGGCAGGTCTTCCCTCTGTCCGGCCTTTTTCATCATGGCCTCATATGCCGGAACGAAGGGGAGGATCTCACGGGAATCCCGGCAGAGCTCCGCCAGGCTTTCATAGATCCCGATCCCTTCGTAGTCCAGGTCCCCGAAATAGAAGATCCGGTTTCCCTCCGCCTTCATATAGGACTCCACACAGAGTTCAAAGTCCTGAAAGGATCTCCAGATCCTTTTCCCCGCGCCGTAGATCAGTGTTTTGATCCGCTCCCCCAGGATCGTTTCATTTCCCCCCTGCAAATGCCGGCGCATACTGTAGAAGGTGTCCTTATTTTCCAGGATCAGCAGATTCTGGGGCACGTCCCTGGTGTGGGAATAGTAAGAAAGCGGCTCCGAAGTCCCGTACACATTTAGCAGATCCAACTCCAGCCCGCAGCGCTTCAAAATCTTTTTTCCCTGCTCCCGGGACAGAAATTTTTCCCGGTTCCAGATCTCGAAGCTGCGCTCATTGACCGATTCCTGATGTTCCAAAAGCTCCCGCCGTTCTTTCAGATAGGTGTTCAGCAGCAGGACCCATTTCCTGTCCTGCTCGTAGATGGAAAGGTGATTTAGATAATAATCCACGGAAAGAAGCGGGACAAGCTGATACATCAGCTCTTCCCGCAGCTCTTCATAATTCTTCTGTTCCTCTGCAAGCCAGTACTCCCGGTACAGGACCGGTGTCTTGCCGTTGGTGCCGGACGCCTTCACCGGCCGGATCCTTCCGGAATCCAGCAGGCCGCGGATACGGCGGTACTGGCCGGCGTAGTTTTCATTTTGGTATGGTTTCAGTAATTGCTCCAGAGAGATTCGCTTCACCGGCCGCCTCCTTCCCGATTTACCCTAGTACAGCATCCGGCCAGAACCCGACAGCTCATAAGTTCAATTTCCGGCTGGATGGCACACTAAAGCTCATCGTAAAATTTGTATCCGCTCCGGCTGTATTCTTTCACATAGCACAGCGCCCTTTCCGCCTTCTGGTAGGTCGAGTCATCCATCCCGGCAGGGGAGAATGCGATCCCGGTGCTGATCGTCACCTTTGGGAACCCGTCCCTGCTCTTCCCAAGCTCCGTACTGATGGAAACGAGCTTATTGATGATCGCGTCTTTGAGCTCCGGAGTAATGTCTGTCATGATCACGGCAAATTCATCCCCGCCGATACGCGCGATATAGTCGCTGGTTCGGAACTGATCCTGTAGGATCTTTGCCACCTTCTTCAGAACCAAATCTCCGGTATCGCGGCCGTATCCGTCATTGATCTTTCTATATTCATCCACATCCATCAGGAGCAGCGCCAGCGGGGTCGTACCGGACTTCATGATCTCACGCAGCCGGTCAAAGGAATCCCGGTTGGAGATTCCGGTGAGCGTGTCATGCTCGGCCTTGTAGCGCAGCAGTTCCTGACTGGTCGCATTGGCCTCGAAAATGTCGTTATAAGTCAGAGCAAGATACCGGAACTCGTAGGAACCGACGGCCTCCATCAGCCGGCCTTCTTTGATACAGCTGATGAAATGCCGCAGCGGCCGCATGACCAGCGCGATGATCATAATGAACACCAGGAGATTCAGTACAAACAGGATGCTGATATACCCTCTCTGCTGCGTGATCATGCTCTGCAGGGATTCCACGCTGACTGCCTGTCTCTGCCCGGTTTCCGCCACAATATCATCCAGAAACAGACCGATGTCCTCCATGATCCCCGCCTTGGCTTCCTGATAGGCATCGTTGAACACCATATCCTGGCCCTTACTGAGCATCTCCTCCGCAGAAAGCTCGCTGTCCTCCGCCGTAAGCTGGATATCCTTTACTTCTCCGGGAAGGTTCTTCTCGGCTGCCCCTTTTGCAGAGGAGACCAGCTTCATCGCATAAAGCTCTCTGGAGATCAATTTGTTGGAATTGAAAAGTGCTGCCTCCAGGTATTCACTCGCTTTCTGGCTGAAGGAAAACTTGCCGAGCTCGTCCAGAGCCCTCTCCCGGCGCCTTGTCTCGTTCACTTCCTTCAGATAGGCGTCTATATACTGGAGATCCGAAGTAACAGCGTACAGCCGCGCCTCCTCCGTAAGATAATCGGAGCCCTCCCGTACAAGCGCCGCGTTTTTTTCGCAGGCGATATAGTCGTTGGTTGCGGCGATCAGCTCGTCATACCGGAGAGAAACCTGTATCGTCGCGTAAATGACCAATATATATAATACACATGCCATCAAGATCATCACGCTGTTGATGGTGCGGATCCTGATACCTTTGACCGTTTTCTGCTTTTCGATTTCCATAGCATTTCCCCCTTTATTTTGGAAACAATCAATTTATTATAACAGATTTTGGGGGAAAATGTGTAAAAAATTTCACACAAAAGCCGGAACTTCCTTCGTTGCTACAATATCAACCCCTGTTCCGGCAATATCTGCCGCGATCACGTCCCCGATATGAACCGGCGCCTTGACGCAGACACCCCGGAGGCTGTCCACGCATTCCGCCATCTTATCTTTGGGAATGTCGGCTTTCGTTTTCACGGAAACCATCTCCAGCGTACCGCCTTCTACCTTTACGGTGGAGGTCACGATCCTTGTCGGATCCGTCACTTCTTTTCTGGCGTAGTCTTCCCCGCGTTTACAGGTGTGGCCTGTCACACCGGTGATCTCTCCCGCGCCGTCCATTTCTACTGTCACCGCACACCCCATGGGGCAGCCGATACAGGTCAGTTCTGTCTTCTTCATCGCTTATGCCTCCTCAATCTTCACAGTGATCCGCGCAAGTCCCTCATGTTCCCGGAGCTGCTGCTTTTTCAGCAGGATCTCCTCCATCTCGCCGGGCGCCATGACCGGGCGCTTCCTGTGCAGGATCCGCTCCTCATCCAGATACACGCTGACATAACACCCGGAATAGACCGCCCCCACGCGGAAACGGACCTTTAACTGTTCTTCCATCTTGTCTATACGGATATGGGACGGCACCGTATAGCGGACGCCGCCTGTCGGTACGATGGGAACCTCTTTTTCCGCAGAGTCCATATCCGCGGCTTCCAAAACATATCTGGCAGCATTTTTTCCGGCCGCCGCCGCTTCCTCGGACACGAAGTCTACCAGGTCATGAACGTGAAGCACGTTTCCGCAGGCAAATACGCCGGGGATATTGGTTTCCAGGCTTTCGTTGACCACCGGGCCGCTGGTCACCGGGGAGAGCTCCACGCCGGCTTCCTTGGACAGTTCATTTTCCGGGATCAGACCCACCGAGAGCAGCAGGGTATCACAGGAATAGTATTCTTCGGTGCCCGGAATCGGTTTTCCCTTCCCGTCCACCTGGGCAAGCGTGATCCCCTTGACCCGCTCCTTTCCATCAATATCAATGACCGTATGGCTGAGCTTTAACGGAATCCCGAAGTCGTCCAGGCACTGCACGATGTTTCGTTTCAGGCCGCCGGAGTAGGGCATCAGTTCCGCTACCACCTTCACCTTCGCCCCTTCCAGGGTCATACGCCTTGCCATGATCAGGCCGATATCGCCGGATCCAAGGATCACGACTTCCCGGCCTGGCATAAAGCCTTCCATATTGACCAGGCGCTGCGCCGTTCCCGCGGAATAGATCCCTGCCGGACGGAAGCCCGGGATGTTCAGAGCGCCCCGGGGCCGTTCCCTGCAGCCCATAGCGAGGATCACGGACCTGGCCTGAAGCTCCTGCAGTCCCTCCTCCCGGTTCATGATGGTAACCTTCTTATCCCGTGAAATATCCAGCACCATGGTATTTAATTTATATGGAATCTCCAGCTCCTTTACGCGGTCGATAAAGCGCTGCGCGTATTCGGGACCTGTCAGCTCTTCCTTGAAGGTGTGAAGGCCGAATCCGTTGTGAATGCACTGGTTCAAGATTCCTCCCAGTTCCTTGTCCCGCTCCAGTATGATCATATTTTCAATTCCGTTTTTTCTGGCTGCTTCCGCCGCGGCAAGGCCGGCCGGACCGCCGCCCACGATCACCAGATCATAATTCTTCATGGTTTTCCCTCCTGAATAGTATTTAAATTTCTTTATTCTTTCCTACGATCAATCCGGAGCCTCTTCCGCACTTCGTAATTTCCGACATATCCAGATCCAGCTCCCTTGCCAGAATCTCCATGGTCCTCGGCGAGCAGAAGCCGGACTGGCATCTTCCCATTCCCGCGCGTGTACGCCGTTTTACCCCGTCCAGCGACCTGGCTCCCAGGGGTCTGTGGATGGCATCCAGGATTTCCCCTTCCGTCACCTTTTCACAGCGGCAGATGATATTTCCGTAAGCCGGGTTCTCTTTGATCAGGGCGTTCCGTTCCTCAGCGGATAATGTCTTCGGATCCAGGATCCCTTTTCTTTCTGCCTTATAGTCTGCCTTTTGGACCGGGCGCAGGATATTGACCACAATCTCTTTTACATATTCCCCCACCGCCGGAGAACTTGCCAGTCCCGGCGACTCGATTCCCGCGCAGTCTACAAAGCCTTTCGCATCCTTCAGCTCTTCTATGATAAACTCCCCTCCGTCCTCATGGGCGCGCAGTCCCGCAAAGGAGGTGATCACCTGGCGAATGGGGATGTTTTTCACGGACCTTGCGGATTTGCTGATCACCTGGTCCAGCCCGTCCCGGGTGGTCGCCGTTGCTTCTCTGTCCTCCTGCTCAATAGCCGTAGGTCCGACGATGATATTTCCATGGACCGTGGGAGATACCAGCACGCCCTTGCCGTATTTGCCGGGGAGCTGGAAAATGGTCCTGGAGACCAGATCGCCCGCGGTCTTGTCCAGCAGGCAGTAATCCCCCCGCCTGGGCGTGATATGGATGTGGTCCGCACTGACCATATTATGGAATCGATCCGCATGGACGCCGGCCGCATTGACTACGACCTTCGTCTCCAGGGGACCGTTTTCCGTAAGCAGACGGTAGCCGCCGTCTATTTTTTCAATCTCCTGTACTTCTGTGTCAAACCGGAATTCCACTCCGTTTTCACAGGCATTTTCCGCATACGCGATATTCAGCAGGAAGGGGCAGATCACCCCCGCGGAAGGTGCCCACAGGGCCGCTGTCACTTCATCTGCCAGGTTTGGCTCCATGGCATGGGTTTCTTCCCGGTTCAGGATCTTTAAACCCTCCACTCCGTTTGCAATGCCCTGGTCATACAATTCCTGCAGCAGCTCCTGATCTTCCTCCTCCCGGCAGACTACCAGGGAGCCGCAGGGGTTGAACGGCACATCCAGTTCCTTCGCCACCTGAGGCATCATCTTGTTGCCCCGCACGTTCAGCTTCGCCATCAGGGATCCTGGTTTCGCGTCGTAGCCTGCATGCACGATCGCGCTGTTAGCCTTTGAGGTGCCGCAGCAAACATCCTCCCCCTTCTCCACCACACAGATCTTCAGATCGTATGCGGACAGCGCTCTCGCAGACGCGGTGCCGGAAACTCCCGCACCAATAATTACAACATCATACATCTTCTTTTCCTCCATCATTTCATGGGTTCATCGCAAGCTGACTGGTCGGCGAAGTTTCCTATAGAACAAAAAAGCCAGATGAAGAACAGACATATGCTCTATATGCCTATTCCTTTCATCTGACTTTCTCTCCTCGCTCAAAGCCTGAATGAACTTTAACTTATGAAACTTGCAGCCATTCTGCCGGAAATATATGATCTGACAGAATGTTACCTCCATGATACTCACTATCAACGAAATCTGCTGAATTTATTCTAACACGGATTCCTTACAATTACAAGTTGTCATTTTTTATTTTTTTATTGCATTACGGAAACTGCTGTGCTACACTAAATATAACGTTATTATCGGAGATTTTTGAGCAGGGAGGTATAGTTTCAAGAGCTATATGATGCCCTGTTTTTTGTATGGAGGAAGGAATGGCAGAGGGAGGCACACAGCATGGAGGGTAAGGAACAGATCCGGGAGATCATTGAGGACACGCCGGTCATCATGGCCATCAAGGATTGGGACGGCGTCCGCCGATGTACCGGGCAGGAGTCAAAGGTCGTTTTTATCCTGTTCGGGGACGTCTGCAGTATTGATGAGATTGTTAAAACGGTGAAGGATGCGGGGAAGATTGCAATCGTACACATAGATCTGATCAGCGGATTGGGAAATAAAGAAATATCCGTAGATTTTATCCGGAAGGCCACCGATGCGGATGGGATCATTTCCACAAAGCCGGCCATGATCAAGCGCGGAAAAGAACTGGGCCTGTTTACGATCCTGCGGTTTTTTGTTCTGGATTCCATGGCCCTGGAGAATGTGATGAAGCAGGACGGAGCCTTTGCGGATATGATCGAGATCCTTCCGGGGATCATGCCGAAGGTGACCCGCCGCATCACGGAAAATCTGTCGATCCCGGTCATCTGCGGGGGGCTGATCTCGGATAAGGAGGATATCATCCATGCGCTGAACGCCGGGGCGGTGGCCATTTCCACAACCAATCCGGAGGCTTGGGGGATGTAATAAAGCAAGATTAGTGGGGAGATTGACGGATTCAGTCAAATGCTATATACTAAAAGCGTAAACAAAAGAAATCAGGAAGAGAGAAGCCGATAAATGAACCGATATTCCTGAACTAATCAATATTCAGCCTAAGAATGGGAAGATTAAGTCGTATCAGGTAAAACAAGTCAGAAATATCGTCAGCAAGTATAAACTTGGCGAAGGAGGACTCGAAGATGGCATATAATAAGATGTTCTATTGGAGTAAAGACGACAATGCTTATATTACAAACGTCCCATCGTTGCCCGGATGTATGGCGGATGGAGCCACGATTGACGAATCCCTTAAAAATGCCGACATTATGATTGAAGAATGGATTGCTTTTGCCAAAGAGCTTGGGAGGGAAGTTCCGCCGGAAGATGATAAAGATATTGAGTTTACAAATGCATCTTCTATTGATATCGCTTCCTATGTTTTGGATCAATTGAACGCCATTGACACATGGATGTTGCAAAAGTTAGTTTACTATTGTCAGGCTTGGTGTCTTGGCATCTACAAGACCGTATTTATCAATGACACCTTTAAAGATTACGCAAATGGTCCGGTCAACAAAAAACTGTTCGATACCCATAAATCCAGACGGATTGTAAGGAAATCAAACTACCCTTTACTTCATGCTTTCTCGGAGTCGGAAAAGAGACACATGGATCATGTGATCTGCACATATGGAAATGAGGATGGGGACACATTGAGAGCATACACTCATATGGAAAAACCCTGGAAAGAAACCAGGGGAAACTTGAAAGAAGGGGAAAGCGATAATAAGGACATTCCGAACAGTCTGATGATGGAATATTATCACAATTAGAATATGTATTGGTTCAGCCAGGAGAGGGGCGATCATGCCCCTCTTTTTTTCAGACACCCTGGTTGATGCAAAGGTGGAGCGTCTTTCTTTTTCCGTCATATACGAGGAAACGCTCTTCAAATTCCTTTCTCAGGTCAATATATACATCTTTTTCATGCTGTTCCGCAATACGGATGATCTCTTCATACGATACGGTAACGATATTGAATTCCCTGCCGATCCGCACCGCAGCGTATCTTCTCCCATATTCCTCACAGTCTTCCGGGTCTGTGAATGCCAGGAGTACATCCTGATCGTACAGTACGCCGTCTATGGTAAAGCGGCGGAACAGAGCCTCATCCGCAGGATGCACGGTAAAAAGGCTTCTGGACTGCAGAAGGCTTTTGATACAGTCCCAGTCTTTTGGAAGGCGCCGGGGCTGGTTGAGGATAGTTTTGATGGTTTTAATCTCCGTGGGGGAGAGGGGTGGTTTTTGTGGTGCTGCTGTATCCATCATATTGGATTCCTTTCTAAATACATACTGGCATTTTTTATCCTTCACCCAGATTATCCCTGAATATTTGGTATCTGCATAAAATGAGGAATATAGGAAGTATTATACATGGTAATAAAATAATTATCAACATGCAGAATACAAAATATACATTCCACCAAATAAGAAAGTCAAGCAGGGGCCGAAGCACACTGTTCGTGCAACAGCCCCATATTTTTTGACAGTGACTACTAAAAGAGTCTGATACGCCGGACTTTTCAAGCTGATTTTACACCACCGATACAGCACCTTTTTGCAGCCATATCACCCCAACTCCTTCGCCCACTTCGCAAAGGTATGATTATCCACCCCCAGCTGCCTCGCCGCTTCCCGCCCGGACAGTTCTCCCTGTGCCCAGAGATCCCAGATAAAATCAAAGTTCTGCGGAAGCTGAATGGGCTTTCGCCCCACTGCCACTCCCCTTGCTTTTGCCGCGGCGATTCCCTCGACAACACGCTGGCGCATCATTTCCCGCTCTGTCTCCGCCACATAAGAAAGAGCGATAAGCATGATTTCCGCCACAAGACGATCCAGGAGACTCCGGTCCAGTCCCGTGTTCAAAAGCTTCATATCCAGCACCACAATTCCGCATTTCTTTTCCAGCGTGATATGCCGCCACTGTTCGATGATCTCATTGAAATCCCTCCCCAATCGGTCAATACTCTTAATGATCAACGTATCGCACTCTCGGATCTGTTTCAGGAGCGCTTTGTACCCCGGGCGTTCGAAATCCTTGCCGGACTGCTTGTCCGAGAAAATATTTTCCTTTGCCACGCCGTACTTTTTCATGGCGATGCGCTGCCTGTCGTCATTCTGGTCCTTTGTAGAGACCCTGATGTAACCATACATTGTTCCCTCCATAATGGTTTCCTCCTTTGTAACCCACTAAATATTGTCATTTTTCATTATAGAGGAAACTCTAGTTCTTATTTAGAGAGAATAAACTTCCTGGCAACGAACTTTTATTCCTTTATATAGGGAACTTTTTGGCATTTATTTCGCAAAAAAGTTCCCTATACCTGTATTTTTATCAACATTATACTGTGCGGCAGATTTTTCTGGCTCCCAGTATAATCACAACCTTCTGCCCGCAGACATAAAATCGGCTCGAAAGACATTCATCCTGCATGTCCTTCGAGCCAGGCAAATCACTTGTCTAAATCTTCTTCTGCGGCATTATTGTCAATCGGTGTACCGCAGTACGTCTCGTCCCGCGTCGTATGAAAAGCTCATTCTTAACAGTTCCTCAGCTTCGCGTCCAGCGCCTCCCACTCTTCCCGCGGCAGGCTTGTAAACGGCCCGTTCATCAGCTCTTCCAGTGTAAACAGTTCCTTTTCAAACGGAATATTCTTAAACCGGCACAGATAATTTTCTTCCAATATCTTTCTGGTCTTCGGATTTTCCATCAGTTCTTCCATCGGGGAATCAATGCTGTAGACCTTCCGGTACGGCTTTGTCGGTTCGTATTCAAAAACATACGTCCCAGCCTCTGCTTCTACTGTAACGCTGCTGCCGGTCTGTGTGATCCTGCGGGTTCCGCTGTTATTGCTGTCACTGCTCTCACAAACCGCATCTGCACTGCTGCCTCCCTGCGTGCTGCTGACACGGCCGGCATCGCTGTCCCCGCAGCCTTCTCCCGCACCCGGCTGTCTCTGCATCGCATTCTCTCCCGCTCCCAACAGCCTCCTAATCTCATTCACATCCGCATCCGGCAGCACGATCTCTGCCTCCGCATCAAAGGGCACGGTCACGATGATCTTCAATTTCTTCCCGTCAATCCTCCAGGAGCTCTTGATCATTCCCGACGCCGACCGAAGACACCCCTTTGCCCAGGAGATCTGATAATTGGGCGCAGGCGCAACCCGGAATTTCTTGAACCCAGCGCCCTCCTCCATGGGCTGGATCCCCAGCATGTTGCGGTACATCCATTCCACAATGGAGCCGTACGCGTAATGGTTCAGGGAGTTCATCTCTGTCCCGCTGATCTTTCCGTCCGGGAGCACGGAATTCCACCGCTCCCACACGGTCGTCGCGCCCATCAGCACTTCATACAGCCACCCCGGGAATCCCTTTTCCAGAAGCAGATGATAGGCCAGATCATTCATGCCGTTCTCGGACAGCATCCGGCACAGGTACGGCGTCCCCACAAACCCGGTATTCAGATGATAACGATTCTTTTTCAGCTTATTCAGAAGCCCTCTGCACACTCTTTCATAGGCATAGTCCGGTGTCAGGCCCATATACAATACCACAACATACGCCGTCATCGTATCCACGCTCAGATTCCCTGCCGGGGTAAAATATTCCCGGATAAACGCATTTCGAATTTCTTCCGCAAGTGTTCGATAGGCTTCTGCATCCGCTTCCTTTCCCAGAATCTTCGCCGCCTTTGCCACGATCATCGTGGAATGATAGTAATATCCAGAGGCGATCAGGTGCGGGTCGGTCGCCCCATACACGCCGCCGTCCACATTTCCGTCCAGGGCCAGCCAGTCGCCGTAGTGAAAGCCACTCTGCCACAGACGCTTACCGCCGGATCTGTCATCCTCGCCCTTCATATAATCCACCCAGGCCTTCATACTGGCGTACTGGCGTTTCAGGATGCCCTTGTCGCCGTAATGCAGGTAGACATTCCAGGGGATCACGGTGGCCGCCTCCCCCCATGCGGTGGACCCGTCGCCGGGATAATTCGCCACCGGAACCACATCGGGAACACTGCCGTTCAGCTTCTGCTGCTCCGCATAGATGTCTTTGCCGTATTTTGTGTAAAATGCATAGGTGTCCATGTTGAAGCAGGCGGTTCCGCTGAAGATCTGAGCGTCCCCCGTCCAACCGTAGCGCTCGTCCCTCTGGGGGCAGTCCGTAGGCACGTCCACAAAATTGCCCTTCTGTCCCCATTTTGCGTTGTGGATCAGCTGGTTGACCAGCGGGTCGGAGGTCTCGATATCCCCTACTTCTTCCATTTCAGAGTGGATGACCAGCCCCCGGAAATCATTCACATCCGGCTCCCCGTCCCATCCGGTGATCTTCACGAAGCGGTAGCCGTAAAATGTAAAATGCTGCCGCACATCGCACTCGGTTCCGTCTGCGATATAGGTAAATTCCGCTTTTGCCGTCCGCAGATTGTCATTGTAAAAATTCCCGTCCTGCAGGATCTCGCCGAACTGGAAATACAGCTTCGTTCCCTTCGGCGCCTTACAATGGAAGCCCAGCCAGCCCACCATGTTCTGTCCCATGTCCAGCACCGTTTCCCCGGCGGGGGTATGGATCAGCTCCACAGGCGTGATCCGTTCATGGATCTTGATGGGCGGACTCAGGCGGGGAGAGAGCTTTCCTTTGTCCAGGTCTGCCTTTTCCACCGGGAAGGTTTCGCTGATGTCCAAAGCCGCGTCATACACCTCTCCCGGGTAGATGCCGCTGGATACCACCCTGCTTTTTCTGGCCTGCCAGGTGGAATCCGTGGCGATCACCTCTGACGTCCCGTCCTCATAGAAAATGTGCAGCTCGCCGATGCATGCCAGCCGATCCCCGTAGTTTTCCTCGGTCTGGCGGAGGCCGTACCAGCCCTTGTACCAGCCGTCGCCCAGCAGGACCTCGATCTCATTTTCACCGGAGTGAAGCATGATCTCATAGGTCTGATACTGGATCCAGGTGTCGTAGTCGCAGAACCCGGGAAGGAGGCACTCGTCCCCCTGCTTTTCGCCGTTTATGTACAGCTCATAGAGGCCCACGCCCGTCAGGTACATCCTGCAGCGGGCCACCGGTTTGGTGACGGTCCATGTCTTGAATACAGACATCTGCATTTCCTTCGGGGTACAGGGGGTGATCCAGTCCGCCTGCCATTCTCCGCCCTTGGCGGTCTCAAACCATGCCGCCGGGCTTTCCGCGGATTCTCCGTTGTCCGCCCAGACACGCACCTTCCAGAAGTAACGGGTCTCCGGCTCCAGATTGATGGGCAGGGGAAATGCGGTGCTGATGATGGTATCTATCTCGCCGCTGTCATAGAGGAGAGCAGAAAAATCCTCATCCAGCGAGACAAGAACCTGGGCTTTCTCCTGCTTCTTGGCCAGGGTGTCCCTTACCACGTAAGAGATGGTGGGCTGACCCAGATCATAGCCCAAAGGGTTGACAAGGTGATTGACTTTTAAGTGTGTGATTTCCATGGTTGGTGGTTCCTTTCTATTCTTTTTCGTATACCGCTTTGCAGGTCTTCTTGTAGCAGGCGATCCCGTATTTGTGAATCGTCTCCATTCCCTCCTGCCGGAGCGATGAAGCATATCCCTCATCCTCGATCTGCTTCATCGCTTTCCTGCATGCTGCGTCAAATGTCCCATTCTCCGCATATTTCACTTCTATAATGCAGCCAATTTTTTCTGCGGGAACTGTAATTTTTATATCTGTATATCCAATACCAGACTCTATGTTGGACTTGGCGATCCAACTCCCCTCGATATTCAAAAGTCCCAGCAGCAAACCATGATAAAAGTTTTCTTTCATTTCACTCTTCACGGCAGTATCACGGATACTGATCGCTTCGGAGAGGAATCCATTAAAAAGTATCTCGACATTTTTTACATCACCATTCTTAATCGCGGTGCAGAACCGTCTCCATTGTTCTGTACTGCCTGTTACTTTCGACTCAAACCAGGAACGTATTTTGTCTTCATAAATTCCAAGAACTTCTTTGTTGGGAATCACCAGCTTATGCATTCTGCCGTTTGGCTTCTCCATATCCGTCAGATAGCCTGCGGCAAAAAGGACACTCCACAAATACTTCTGGCGGATTTTAGGTTCCCGGCTGTCCAGATCTGTATACGTTAACTCAGGGATGATTTCTTTTTCTACGCATTCACCGGATATCAGCATCTCAATCTCTGCTTTTGTCGCTTCCGTAGCGTTTTTCAGGATATCATGAACAATCACATTTCCGCTGCTGTTCGCCCAGTGCGGCTCCATTGCCGCATCCTTTTCCACTCTTAATATATCACACTGGCTGATCACATCCCATGGGCAGTAGACATCCAAATTGCCGAACCGGTATCCATCATACCATTCCTTCATATCCGGGAAACGGTCTTCCACGCCGTAATATTTCATCATCTCTTCCACTTCCATGTCCGTAAATCCGAAATACTCTGCATAATCAACGCTTGCGGTCGAACGCGCCTTGAAATTATTCAGTCCTGTGAAAATACTCTCCTTCGCAATTCGCAGGCATCCTGTGATCACGGCAAAATACAAATTCGCGTTTGTTTTCAGCACCTGGCTGAACAAGGACCGGATCAGCCGAACCATCTTAGGGTAATATCCGGCCTGATAAGCTTTATCCAACGGCACGTCATACTCATCAATCAGAACAAGCACCGGGGAATCATAATGCCTGCACAGAACTTCTGTCATCAGCCTCATACTCCCATAAAGTACTGAGCTCTTATCAAAATCCTCGTCTAATAATTTCTGAAACTTTGCCTTCTGAGATTTTGTCAGCCTGTCACTCTCCAAAAGAAAGCTGAAACGTTCTGCTTCCTCGCTGATGCGGGCGCCAAGCATATCATACGCCGCCTGAAAGTCCTCGCCTTCCACATCCTTCAGACTAATAGATATCACCGGATACTTCCCCAAATGCTGCCCGAACAGTTCCGTATCCCTGGAAATCTCAAGTCCTTCAAACAGTGAGGCATCCGCCCCAATCTCAAAAAAGGATTTGAGCATATCCATATTCAGGCTTTTTCCAAAGCGCCGAGGCCTTGTAAATAGATTGACACTCCCTCTGGTTCGGAGAAGTTCTGCAATGAAACCGGTTTTATCCACATAGTAAAAATTGTCAGACTTAAATTCACGAAAAAACTCTATGCCAATCGGAAGTTTTTTCATCTCCGTCATGCTGTCTCCTCCCTCCGCTATCGCTGTTTACCTTCATCTAACTCATTATAAATAGAAACATACGAATTAGCAAGTGAAAGATCGTTACATAATTACAGGCCGCGCCTTGATCCGGCGCGGCCTGTAACGAAAGAAACCTTATATACTTACACTCTCACAAAATGCATCACCCTGCTGACGTAATCGCCTTCCCGCGCCTCCATCAGCACGCCGCCATACATCAGCACCTGTCCGCTGTACACCTTCTCTGTTCCTTCCAGCCTGTACAGCGCCCCTTCGTCCAGCCCTTTCAGGCGGATCCTCCTGCTTCTCACATTGGCGCCCGCCAGGACCTGCACATAGGTCGCCAAAGCCTCGCTTTGGTCCTTCGCGGCCACTTCCCAGCAGTCATACCGATGATTCTCCTGCCAGGACGCGATCCGGTAGTAAGCCCCTTCCCGGACCAGATGGTCATACCGGTGGTAGAGCGCGATCTGCTGCTTCACCTTCTCTTTTTCCTCCGCGGGCAGCTTTGTAATATCCAGCTCATATCCAAAGGTCCCGTCCAGCGCCACATGCCCCCGCGTCTCAAAGGGCGTGTTCCGTCCTACAATATGGTTGGGGCAGGCGCTCACATGCGCCCCCATGCAAGATAAGGGGTACAGAAGCGCCGTTCCCTCCTGGATGGCCAGCCGCTCCACCGCGTCCGTATCGTCGGAGCACCAGATCTGGGGGCTGTAATAGAGCATACCTGGGTCAAATCGTCCGCCTCCGCTGGCGCAGTTTTCCAGAAGCAATTCCGGAAATTCCGTCACCAGACGTTCCTGCAGCTCATACACGCCCAGGATATACCGGTGCGCCAGCTCGCCCTGCTGTTCCGGCGGCAAAGCTGCGCTCCCCAGATCCGTAAACTGCCGGTTCATGTCCCATTTTACATAGGAAATGTCTGCGCTCCGGAGGATCTTTGCCACGCACTCGTAGACATGGTCCACCACCTCCGGCCTGGACAGATCCAGCACATACTGGGCACGGCTCTGTGTGGGCGTACGTCCGGGAATCTGGATAGCCCAGTCGGGATGGGCGCGGTACAGATCCGAATCCGGCGAAACCATTTCCGGCTCAAACCAGATGCCGAAGGAAAGGCCCTCCGCTTTGACCCGTTCCACCAGCGCAGGCAGGCCGCCGGGGAGTTTCTCTTCGTTAACTGTCCAGTCTCCCAGGGAGCTGTCGTCCAGATTCCGGTGCCCGAACCAGCCGTCGTCCATGACCAGCATTTCGATGCCCGCCTCCTTCGCGTCCCTGGCGATCTCCATCAGCTTGTCCGAGTCAAAATCAAAATACGTGGCTTCCCAGTTGTTGATCAGCACGGGACGTTTTTTATGGAGATATGGGCTGCGGATCAAATGTCCCCGGTACAGGTCGTGCAGGGTCCGGCTCATTTTTCCCAGTCCCTGATCGGAATAGACGCAGACCACCTCCGGAGTCTGAAATGTATTTCCAGGCTTTAATACCCACTCAAAGCCCTCCGGATGGATGCCCATCACCATCCGCACGGAATCGTACTGGCTTTTCTGGCATGACGCCAGGAAATTGCCTGAATATACGAAATGCATCGCGTAAACCTCTCCTGAATCCTGCGTCGTCCCGGGCGTCACAAGCGCTGCGAAGGGATGCTCCTGATGGCTGGAACAGCCCCGGACGGAGGAAGCCGCATGCTTCCCGTAAGTCACGGGGCAGCGGGTCATGTGCCGTTCCCTGACCCAGGAACCGGTCAGTGTGAGCATTTCAAAGGACTCGTCGTCCAGATCCATGCAGGCGCTCAATGCCCGTTCGATATACAGAGGTTCGCTTCCTGTATTTTCCAGCAGTACACTTCGGATCACGGCATCCGCGTCCGCAAATACACTGTAGCGCAGGATTGCTTTCAAACCGATCTGCGGGTCCTCACAGGTGATCTCCAGAGTCTGCGTCTGGTCTCCATCCTTTGCAAAGGTGGCCGGCAGCCCGGGAAGCTCCGGCTTTCCGTCCAGGATCTGATGTCCCGTATAGATCAGCTCGCAGACCCGATGCCCCTGAGTGGTCCGCACGGACAGACAGTTCTCCCGGTAGTCTCCCACGCCTGAGGTAGAATACTCATAGGGGAACGCGTCTCCGAAGCCGCCCTGCGTTCCGGCTTTTATATACTTTTTCATATCTTTACCGCGCCAGCGCTTTCACGCCTTCTGTCAATTCCGCAAGCTTCTTCTCCGCGTCCACGTCATCAATTCCCTTGACTCCAATATAAAACTTGATCTTCGGCTCCGTTCCTGACGGCCGGATACAGCACCACGCACCGCCTTCCAGTTCGAAATAAAGCACATTGGATCTGGGCAGGCCGGTAACGGTTTTTGTTCCGTTCACACAGTCCAGAAGCACATCTTCCTTGTAATCCCGGAACTGAGTCACCGCAAGGCCTCCCACGGTTTTCGGCACATTTCCCCGGATGCCCTCCATCATAGACGCAATCTTTTTCGCTCCATCCTGTCCTTTCAAAGTTACGGTGCACAATCCCTCTTTATAATATCCATATGTGTCAAATAATTCTTTCATTTTATCGCACAGCGTGATTCCCTGGTGCTTACAGAACGCCGCCGCCTCGCAGAGCGCCATCACCGCGACAACTGCATCCTTGTCCCGGGCGTGTGTCCCCACCAGGCATCCGTAGCTTTCCTCGTATCCAAATACATATTCATGCTCGTGGTTCTGCTCGAAGAACTTGATCTGCTCTCCGATATATTTGAACCCGGTCAGCGTTTCAATCAGATCCACATGATACGCCTTTGTGATCTCCCGCGCCATCTTCCCGGACACGATAGTCGTCACCACCGCGCCGTTTTCCGGCAGGGTTCCCAGTGCTTTCCTCTGGGATAAAATGTATTCCAGAATTAGCATGCCGGACATATTTCCGGTAAAGCTCCTATATTCTCCGGTATGGCTGTCCTTCGCGTAGACTCCCAGGCGATCCGCATCCGGGTCCGTAGCCAGCACGAGATCCGCATCCACCTCTTTTGCCAGCTTCAATGCCAGGGAAAATGCGTTTTTATCCTCCGGATTCGGATAGGAAACGGTGGGGAAATCGCCGTCCGGCAATGCCTGTTCCTCCACCACATGGACGTTCGTAAAGCCCAGCTCATCCAGCACGCGCCGCACCGGAAGGTTGCCTGTGCCGTGGAGCGGAGTGTAGACAATGTTCAGATCTCTGCCCTCTTCCTTCATGATCTCCGGGTGGATGGCCAGCTTTTTCAGTGCTTCCATGTATCTGTCATCCATGTCCGGACCGATCACCTGGTAAAGGCCCGCTGCCTCCGCCGCTTCCTGTCCCATGGTTTTTACCTGCCCGTAATCTGTGATGGCATTGACCTCCCCGATGATCTCCCGGTCCTTGGGAAATGTGATCTGCGCGCCGTCCTCCCAGTATACCTTGTAGCCGTTGTATTCCGGCGGATTGTGGCTGGCCGTCACCACGATGCCCGCCGTACAGCCCAGATCCCGCAATGCAAACGACAGCATAGGGGTGGGCCGCAGGGACGGAAAAATATACGCCCTGATCCCATTTGCCGCAAGACAGAGCGCCGCCTCCTGCGCAAATTCCGGCGACATGTTCCTGGAATCGAAGGCGATGGCGACCCCCTTTTTCTCCGCATGCTCTTTGATGATATAATTAGCAAGACCCTGGGTGGCTTTCCGCACGGTGTAAATGTTCATCCGGTTGGTGCCTGCCCCGATGATGCCCCGCAGACCTCCGGTGCCGAACTCCAGGTCCCGGTAGAAGCGCTCCCCGATCTCGTCTGCGTCCCCTGCGATGCCCCGCAGCTCCGCTTTGGTATCCTCGTCAAAATACGGATCCTCCAGCCAGGATTCATAAGTCTTTCTCGCATCCATATATAGCTCCTCCTTTTTATCCATTTCTATTTCCATGGCCCGGCGTATTGCAATTTGCGAACCGTCAGGCTGCGGACTGTAATCCCTATTTTACCATATCCGGATATCTCCGTCATCATAGGAATTTCTTTGTTACTGTTCCTGTCAAATGACGGCCTTCTCAGTCCTCCCTGCATCTGTCCAGCAGCAGAAGGCATCCGGACGAACTCCGGCACTTGTAGCCGAATCACACACGAACGCATCCGGACGAGCTCCGGCACTTGCGGCTGAATCACATCCGATGGCATCCGGCTGAATCCGGGAGAAGTCCGCCTCTGCCGCAGTCTTTTTTTCTGTCCGATCGGGCTGAGGCAGCCTTACAATGTTTGCTTCAAGCCCCCGCTTTTCCATTGCTTTACAGAACCCCAGATAACAGTCCGCCGCATTCGTCCCCTCCTCCGGCGAACCCACAAATACCAGCTCCTTATGTCCGGCCTCCAAAAGCAGCTCCGTAACCTGTTCCATGCCGCCGTAGCAATCCGGCACAATAGAATCGGCCTCTTCGGAAATATCATAGCTCCCCACGCATACAACCGGAATCTCATAGAGTTCTTTTAATTCGGCAGCACAGCCCTTGTCTGTTTCTCGATGAGAAGGATTCCATCGATGTCTACTCCCTGGAAGAGGGCGGCTTTCTCCGTTCTTTCCTGCCGCTCCTCACTGAGTACTTTCAGGAATGCCATGCTCCCCCGCAGCGTCAGCTCCTGAGCGGCGCTCTGGTAGATTTAATCAGAATTTCAATTTTTAATTAAGTGATCCGCTAAAATGAATATGCGGATTCGAACAAATATCCTGTTGAGGTCAGTTAATGCCTGCTGAAATCTATTGACAGAATATCTATAACGAAGCCTTGACGTACAGAAAACCGTACATTATAATCTAAGTATAGAAAATCATATTTATATAAGAGAGGTGTTTTATCATGGTAGCAGTAAATTACACAAATCTTCGTGATAATATGAAAATGTATATGGATAAGGTAACAGATGATTATGAGACTATGATCGTTACACGAAAAAATAATAAGAATGTTGTTATGTTATCAGAAGAAGCTTATAATAACCTTATGGAAAATATTTATGTCATGGGGAATAAAGAAAATTATGATTGGCTGATGAAGGGTAAGGCACAGTTGGAGAATGGGCAATATTCTGTCCATGAGTTATCTGAGGTAGAAGATGATGAATAAAGTATTTGCGGATACTGGTTGGGAAGATTATCTATATTGGCAGACAGAGGACCGCAAGACTCTGAAAAAGATCAATCAGTTAATCAATGATATTGCCAGAAACGGCAACGAAGGGATTGGAAAACCAGAACCCTTAAGAGGGAATTTATCTGGATATTGGAGCAGACGGATCAATGATAAAGACCGCTTGATCTACAGAATCGATGAGAACAATATCTATATTCTGTCGTGCCGTTATCACTATAGAGACAGGTAGAACCTGTTTTAAATAGGCATCGCCAGATAACCTGTATAAGTAATTTGTCGTGCTAAAATACAGAAAGCCTGCCACTGGCAGCCTTTCTGCATAGGATGGTATTTAAAAGGTGCAGCAGTCTATGAATTCATCAGACCATGCACCTTTTATTTGCTCAATAAAACAGCTTCATTTAGGAAATTTGTCCTAGAACGCCTCATTCCTCCTTGTACCTGAAGATTTGTTCTGTACAAAAAGGCAAGTTCTTTTTGCACAATTCCTTACTCCGCAAAAATCTTCACCTCATAAGCCCCAAGCTCCACTTCGCCCTTGATCACCTCGCCTCCGAAGAACTCCCGCAGCTCCTTCTTCACCACCGCTTTCACGCTCTCCGATGCATAATTCAGCACGAACAGGTACTTCCTGCCGTCCTTCTCCCGGACGGCCAGCTCACAGCACTCCGGCAGCTCCAGCACTTCCCCGTAAGGCGTCCCCGCTCCCAGCTTGTCCAGAAATACCTTCGCCGTATCCACTGCGAACGCGCCTCCGAAATAATAAGCCTCGCCCTTTCCATACCGGTTGCGGATCAGCGCAGGCGTGCCCGCGTAATAGCTGGACGCGTAACGTGCCAGAACCTCCGCCTGCTCTCCCGCCGGTTCCAGCAGGTCATTGAACACTGCGGCTTCTATCTGGTTTCCGTCCCAGTCCGCCAGCACTCTGCCGTCGTCAGGAGCCACGAAGGAATATTCCGGGATATCCGTTCCGGTAAGCCCAGACGCCTTTCCCGGCAGCTTGTCCATCACGCACCGTCCGCAGAGATCCTTATATCCGGTCCTGCAGCCCATGACCAGCTTTCCGCCTTCGGACACATAGGTTTCCAGCACCTTCATCCGCGCATCCGTCAGAATAGATGCATGAGGATAGAACAGCACTTCATACTTCCGCAGTTCCTCCCAGGCGGTATCGTCGCTCAGATACACATAATCAAAAGGCGTATGGGTCATCTGCAGCGCAGCAAACAGGGACCTCTGACTGAGCTTGTCCACCCGCTCATGCCATTTATCCTGGCGGGCATCCCAGATGTTGTCATAATCCTTCAGGATCCCAACCTTCGCCGCATACCGCGCGCCGGCAATCTCCCTCATACCTTCCATCTTCCGGGCGATCTCACGGATTTCCCGAAGCCTGCGGTTGTCCCGCCCGGAATAATCCAGGATACCGTGCCAATACATCTCCGTCCCCACCGTGCAGGTCCGCCAGCGGAAATAGCTGACAAAGTCCGCGCCGTGGGCAATACTCTGCATGGTCCAGAGCGTGATCTGCCCGGGCCTGGGCGTGGGCGCTTCCATCCGGGTGGTCCAGCCGTTGGCGCCGCTCTGCTGCTCCATGATCCCGAAGATGCGGGAAATGGCTCTGGTCTCTGCCAGGTTCCGGCTCCATTTGCGGTCCTTGATGGGGTCCTCCGCCTGATAATCGTCCAGGCAGTACGCAAAATTCGGATAGGAATCGTAAGTCATAAAATCCAGACTTTCCTTTTGCATCGCCTGGTTATCCAGATTGCCGAAAATCCCGTTGGTCGTAATAAAATCATCCTCTTTGCAGTATTTCCGAATCATCTCGGACTGCATCCGTACAAAACGGCGGGCGCTGGCGGAAACGAAGCGGTAATAATCCAGCAGGTGATGGGGATTGTTCGTATTGTGGGCCGTCTTCCGCGGCACATAGATCTGCTCCCAGCAATTGTAAGTCTGGTTCCAGAAAATGGTTCCCCATGCCCGATTCAATTCCTCCACGGTTCCATATTTTTCCTGCAGGAACTTCCGGAACGCCGCGGTATCGCTTTCCGAATAAAATTCGTCCAGCTCGCAGTTTATCTCGTTGTCGATCTGCCATCCGATAATGGCAGGGTGTCCGCCGTAGTGGGACGCGGACTTTTCCACAATGTTGCGGCACAGCTTCTGATATACGGGGGAATTGTAATTGTAGTGCCGTCTCGCGCCGTGGCGGTAGAGCAGGCCGTCCTGGTCCGCGTTGAGCACCTCCGGATACTTCTCGGTCAGCCAGATCGGAGGAGTCGCCGTGGGAGTGCAGAAAATAACCTTCATTCCTTTTTTCTGCGCCAGATCCAGGAAGGCGTCAAAAAATTCATAGGTGTACACACCTTCCTCCGGCTCGATCTTGTTCCACGCAAATTCCGCAACACGGACCACCTCGATCCCCGCCTGCAGCATCCTCTCCAGATCGTCCTCCCACATGGATGAGTCCCAATGCTCCGGATAGTAACAGGTTCCCATCACGAAGCGCTCTCCGTTTATCATTTTTCTCATGCTTGGTCCTCCCTTTTGATTTCTTCTGTTTCCAGTATTCGCGCATACCGCCATGCCTCTCTTGAGGAAAAACACCTCTGTCCCGGATCACGACTCCACATTTTTCACATAGATCGCCCAGTTCTGCTCTCCGTCATCCTGGATCTTCACATCCTGGAAGCTCTGGATATAGGATTTGAACTGGGAATATCCGTAATCATGGACCTTAAAATCGCCGAACCGGTTCCGGATCCGGTTCCCCAATGTCCCCAGGGAGACGCCCTGTCTGCCTGCATTTTTGATCTGCTGCAGAATGTATTCCTCCAGCAGGTCCTTCCGGCTTTTATCCTCATACAGCATCACAGAGACCTTGGTCCCGTCCTGCTTCAGCTTCAGCTTGGGGAAGGTCTCAAGAAACTTAGACAAGAGGCTGAACCCGTACCGACGTACGTCAAAATCAGGATACAGCTTCAGGAGACGGCTTCCCACCTCGCCGAGCCCGGTCTCCTTGTTGTCGTTCTGGTTCTCCATGATGATCTTGATCACAGCCTCTTCGATCTGATTTTTCACCACATCCACACTGCCGCGCTTCAATTCCTTGGCGGAAGCCACCGCTGCCGGTGCCTTTTCCGCATTTTCCATGGTACTGTCTTCCAGAAGGACCTCCAATACCGTGAAAATGTCACAGGCTTTTCGGAAGGGGATCGGCGTCTTGTCCTCGCCCATACCGATCACCAGCTTGCCGTTTTCCCTGAGACGGCTCGCCAGCTTGGTAAAATCACTGTCGCTGGAGACCAGGCAGAAGCCTTCCAGCTCGCTGGTATAGAGCATGTCCATAGCGTCAATGATCATGGCGGAATCAGTGGCGTTTTTTCCGTATGTATAGCTGAACTGCTGGATCGGCGTAATGCTGTTCTGCAGCAGGACCTCCTTCCAGCTCAGATTATACGGGCTTGTCCAGTCCCCGTAGATCCTCTTGTATGTAATATTGCCGTACTTGGACAGCTCGTCCATGATGGGCTTGATATATTTCGCAGAAACATTGTCTGCATCAATCAAAAGAGCAATTCTATCTTCTATCATCTATCATCTTCTCCTCCTACACTTTGCGCTCTTTTGTATCTGCGCTCTTTTGCATTTCCATATCTGTTCTAATGTCCTCAAAATCTTTTCTCTTTCCAACACACTCCTTTCATGTCCTTCCACTGAAAGACACCATTTTCAAAAGTCATATAGCCATGCGCAGACCCTTCCTTGGGGATGGATACGGAACCCGGATTCAGATACCAGAACGTCCCCATATCTTCGCAAGCAGGAATATGTGTATGCCCGTTCAGCAGGATCTCTCCTGTCTTCAGCAGCGGCGGATTATGCGGATTGAATACATGGCCATGGGTCGCGAACATGGTCTTTCCGCCGATTTCCAGAAAACAGTACTCTGCCAGGATTGGAAATTCCAAGACCATCTGGTCCACCTCCGTGTCGCAATTCCCCCTTACGCAAAGCAGCTCCTGCTTTACACCGTTGAGCATGGAGATGACATCCTTCGGTCCATATTCCTTCGGAAGATCGTTGCGCGGTCCGTGATACAAAATGTCTCCTAACAGAAGCAGCCTGTCAGCACCTTCCCTCCGATATGCCCCCAGCATCTGCCGACAGTAGTACGCAGAGCCATGTATATCCGACGCGATCATCCATTTCATCGTTGTTCTTCCTTTCCATTTGTAAGCAATCGTTACCGTGAGCATCTTGTACAGGATGTAAACAGTAACAGGTAATCCACGGGCAAAAAAATTCCCATAACTTTCCTTTTTTAGTATATCCTAAAAACCAACCCATCGTCAAATTGTTTTATTCCCAAAGCGGCTTTGCAGTTCCCTTTTTTTCTGTGATATTTTTTCTTGGCTCCTCTCCGCAAAAAGGGCTTCCGGCCGCGGTATCATTTCTCCCATATCCCGATCACGAGCACGGTCATATCGTCCTGAGGCGGTTCTCCGGTCCAGTTCAGCACCTGCTCCAGGATGTGGTTCGCCATTTCCTTTGGATTCACCAGGAGGGTACCCTGGATGATCGTCTCCAGCAGGATGTCCTGCTCGCCTACCGGGAGCGCGTCCATTACCCCGTCTGTTACCATGATCACAAAATCTCCGTTGGAAAGCTGCCGTTCCACGGAGTCGATCTCGATCTGGTGTAAGACCCCAATGGGCAGGCTGGTGGAGCTTAAGTGCTCTACCTTATCCTTCTGGCGGATAAATGTGGAGGAGGCTCCGGCCTTGATCAGTTCGCAGGTTCCTGTATAGAGGTCAAATACGCTCATATCCACGGTGGAATAATGGATCTCCTCCCGCCCCATGACCAGTGTGGTGTTGATCATCTGGATGGCCGTCTTTTCCGGAAAGCCTGCCTCCAGCAGTTCCTCCAGCAGTTCGATGACCAGCGTGCTTTCCTGGCATGCCTTTTCTCCGGAGCCCATCCCGTCGGACAGAGCCATGGCCTGCTTTCCTCTTGGGAGGTTGAGCATCATAAAATTGTCCCCGGAAACCTGACTGCAGCCTTTTCCGACTCTGGCAACCCCCTGCAGCGTATAGTATGTCGGCCCTTCCTGGCAGATGATGGTCGTATACTCCCGCCCCAGTGTCTGGGCATAGATCCCTTCCGGCACCAGACGGCGGCCCATGACCTCGGAAACGGTCCTGACCAGCTCCTTACAGGTAATATGGATGTCCTGCATGGCGCGCGCGGTCACATGAACCTCATATTTCCCTTCCCGGTTCATAAAAAAATTCGTGTACAAGACCCGCACGCCCTTTTTCTTCAGCGCGGCTACCAGACGCTTTTCCAGCCGGTCGTCAATGAACAGGCTGTCCTCCAGTTCCTTCGCCGTCACCCGGATCATATCCGCAAAGGTGTCCATCTGGATGGCACAGCCTTCTCTGCTCTGGGCCATCCGGTTGAGCCACATCATATTCTGCCGGGCCGCGTGAAATGCCTCCAGCATCTCTCTCAGGAAACGGGGCGCCATGATACAGCACTGCTTCAGCTTCCGTTTCGTCTCGGTATTCATTTCATTTCCATAGGAATCCACCGCTGAGAGGACCTCATAGCCCATCTGGTAGGTATGGACAAAATTCTCCCCCCAGCACCAGGAGCACTTCTCGCAGCTTTTGCAGACCTTCTCCTTGACCCATTCGAACATTCCGTCGATTTCTTCGCTTGTAAAGGACTGCTTCTTTTCCCCCATCTGCAGAAATGTATGGGACAGCTGCTTCAGGGAATCCGCAAATCTTTCAATCTGTGTCACATAAGGACTGGTATGTAATACTTGTCCATCCTCCATCTATATCCCTCCTACTGGTTTGTTACTATTCGCAGTCATTTCACTCACATGCGCAAAAGCAGCCAGCAAAGCTGTCTGTCGATGCTACGCGTCTCCGGGTGAGGTTCCTGCGGCAGACTCCGAAGATTCCACATATCCGCAGAACAGCAAAAAACTCCAGGCATCTCCCTGGAGTTTCTCTTTTGTGTATATAGAATGCTGAATGACGGCTTATTCCTCCGGCCGGAACAGGATCTCGTTGGGATCCACCAGCCCCAGCTTCTCCTCAGCCACATCCTTGATGTAATCATCGGTCTTGACATATTCTTCGTATTCCTTCACCTTCTCGGAACGGGCATTCTGCTCCTCGATCTGTGCCTTAAGCTCCGCCTCCTGCTGCTTATAGATTTTGTTTCGGGCATACAGGTTCACTGAATTGACGGCCAGCATCGCCGCCATAATTCCCAATACAGTATAAATGATCACGATACTTCTCTTGTGCTGCCGTAAAGCGGACGAACCCTTCCGGCCATGCTTTTTGCCTGCAGGCATCTTTTTCTTCTGACTCATACGAATTCCCCTTGCGGCCATGCGCGGCATATCATACCATACGGCAGATATATCCGGCACCCAGTCTGGTTGCTCCCCTTGCCATCATCATTATTTTATTCGCTTTTCTTCTTTTTTTCAAGTTTATTCTTCCACTTTGCGAAGGTTTTTTTCAACAAAATTTTACAAAAAAAGGCCAGAAAATTCCCAACCGCAAGTCCTAGTATGAAGAACCATCTGACACTCCCATAAGTTGTATGATACATCTGCCGGAACAGATAGGCGCTGATTCCGATCCAATAAAAAAAATCCTCCGCGCTGACCGCTGCCGCAGAATGCGGGACCAGCTTTCTCAGCAGCAGCAGTATCTGATAGCAGGAAAATGTAACGATCCCCGACAGGCCCGCGTATACAAATATCACGGCCTCTTTTCCAATTCCCAGCATCATGGTGCTGACCTACTTAAATAATTTTGAAAAAAAGCTGTCGTTCTGGTGTCCCGCCTGGCTCACGCTGGAATAGGCGATACTATCAATATTTCCCGACAGGTCCACCTCACCCTTCTCCACGCTGAGCCGGTTCACATGCAGATCCGTCCCCTTGACCATCAGCATCCCTTGTTCTGTCTCCAGCAGGATCTCATTCAGATCAAATGAAAGCACATCCAGCACTCCGGTCACCATACTTGTCTTCCGGTTATTTATAACCAGCTTATGCGCCTTTACAGGCTGCCGTTCCTCCATATCTGTTCCCCCTTCGTTATATATCTGTCATACTCACGGCCGATGAAGTCTGCCGTGAGTATTGCGCCAGCCGCAGCCGCGAAGCGGCATAATTCCTGACGCGGCTGTGTGCGTCTCATTATACTGTGCGGCAGATTTATCTGGCGCTCAGTATAATCCCAGAATCTCCCCGGCGTATCCGGCTACATATACTTTTATATATATGAAGGGTTGTTTCATATTATGCCTGTCTGCAAGGATTTTTATTGACGTTCTCAGAACAGCAGACCGCAGGCGCGTCAGCCCATGCCTCAAAAAACTCCGGCCTGCTCATCCCGGCAGAAAAAGCTACAGGTATCTGAACAGATCCTTCGCCTCTTCTTTCTTTGTCGTGTCCTGGATATCCAGCACTTCCACCTTGACGGTTTTCGTGCCGAACTGGATCTCGATAACATCCCCCACCTTGACCTTCACAGAAGCCTTGGCCACATTGCCGTTCACGAGCACACGGCCGGCGTCGCAGGCTTCGTTTGCCACGGTGCGCCTTTTGATCAGACGGGATACCTTCAAAAATTTATCTAACCTCATATTCGGCCCTCCTACGGCGCAAAAAATGCTAACTGTTCGGATTGCAGCCGTACAGTTAGCAAAAATGCCTGCATGATCAGATCATGCAGGCATGATACACATCCTGATTAATTCACAGCGTCCTTCAAAGCCTTGCCTGCTTTGAACTTCGGTGCCTTGCAGGCAGCAATCTTCATGGTGTTGCCGGTCTGCGGGTTTCTTCCTTCTCTTGCTGCTCTGGAAGTCACCTCAAATGTACCAAATCCAACCAGCTGAACCTTCTCACCCTTCTTTAATTCTTCTGTTATAACTTCAACAAAAGCTTTTACGGCTTTTTCAGCGTCCTTCTTGGAAATCTCTGCGTTTTCTGCGATTGCTGCTACTAATTCTGTTTTGTTCATGGATGTTTCCTCCTCTTTATTGTACTAGAACAACATTCATTCTAAGAATATATTAAGGCAAAAGCCCGCATACCCACAGCCGGCATGCCTGTGCTCATTGCCTACACGTATTGTTATACCTGTTTCTCCGTTCTTTGTCAAGGTATTTCCACGCATTTTATCATAATTACGTTACTATTGTTACATGTCACACACTGACCAATCACTACGCTGATTGGTCAGGAGGATGCACATAAAAGCTGGGATTCAGGCCGTCCATTGCCGTAGGCAATTTTAAATGACGGCCTGAGTTACAGGGCACGCCTGGTCAAGGTGTGACCTGTAACTACTATTCACAGTCAGATGAAAAATGGCAGTCGGATTCTTCAAGCGAAGCTTGTAAGAAGCCGATTGACAGTTTTTATCTGACTGGAATCAGTCATTTCACTTCTATGCGCGGAAGCAGCCGACAAAGCTGTCTGACAGCATATTTAAAGCATCTTATCGATCATCGCCAGGACTTCCTTGCCCATTGCCTCGGATTTTGCGTCTGCGTCCTCCATGGAGGTTCCTTTTACGCCGTAGTAGAATTTTACCTTCGGCTCCGTACCGGACGGCCTTACGCATACCCATGCGTCGTCGGTCAGGTCATAGTAGAGTACGTTGGAGGAAGGCAGGCCGGTTCCTGTTACTTCGCCTGTCTCCATATCTTTGATTGTGTCTGCCTTGTAGTCTCTTGCCTTGAGCACCTTGTAGCCCGCGATTTCTGCCGGCGGGTTCTTCCGCAGAGTCTCTAAGATCTCCTGGATCTTGGCAAGTCCTTCGATCCCCTTCAGGGTAATGGACTGGATATCATCCTTATAATATCCGTAGCGGTCATACATCGCGATCATAGCATCCCACAGGTTCATGCCCTTGGTCTTATAGTAAGCAGCCGCCTCGCAGAGGGCCATAGTCGCCACGATGGCATCCTTGTCCCTTGCGTGGGTTCCGATGAGACATCCGTAGCTCTCCTCAAATCCGAACAGATACTCGCCCTTGCCGCTTGTCTCAAATCCAAGGATCTGCTGTCCGATGAACTTGAATCCGGTCAGGCATTCGATCAGGTCCACACCGTAATACTTTGCGATGGCATCCGCCATATTCGTTGTAACAATGGTCTTGATAAACTTTCCGTCCGCCGGAAGTCCGCCGTCCAATTCCTTCTTCTGCCCGATCTCATAATCCGCCAGCAGACAACCGGACATATTTCCGGTCAGGGTATGGTATTCGCCGTTGGAGTCCTTTACACGGACACCGAGCCTGTCCGCGTCCGGATCGGTTGCCAGCACGATATCCGCGTCAATCTCCTTTGCCAGCTTCAGGCCCAGCTCAAATGCTTCCGCAGCCTCCGGGTTGGGGTAGGAAACCGTCGGAAATTCGCCGTCCGGCAGCTCCTGTTCCTTTACAACATAGACATTCTCAAAGCCCAGCTCCTTCAGGATACGGCGGGCCGGGATGTTGCCGGTTCCGTGGAGAGGCGTATAAACAATCTTCAGATCCTTTGCCGCGGCGTCGATCGCGTCCTGGCGCTTCACCTGCTTTTTCAGCTCCGCAATATACGCGTCATCAATGTCCGCTCCGATGGACTCGTACAGCCCTGCTTCCTTTGCCGCATCCAATGACATGGTCTTCATGGTGGTATAATCCTCAACGGCCTTTACCTCATCCATGATCCCCTTGTCGTGAGGCGGAGTGATCTGCGCGCCGTCCGCCCAGTATACCTTATATCCGTTGTACTCCGGCGGATTGTGGCTTGCCGTAATATTGATCCCCGCGATACAGGAAAGCTTACGGACCGCAAAAGAAAGCTCCGGGGTGGGGCGCAGGGACTCGAACACGTAAGCCTTGATCCCGTTCGCCGCAAGGCAGAGCGCCGCCTCATCCGCGAATTCAGGCGACATACGGCGGGAATCATACGCGATCGCAACCCCTTTGTCCGCGCTTTTGTTCTTTATGATATAATTTGCCAGTCCCTGTGTCGCCTTCCTGACCGTGTAAATGTTCATCCGGTTGGTTCCGGCTCCGATAATGCCGCGCAGCCCGGCAGTACCAAATTCCAGATCCATGTAAAAGCGCTCCTTGATCTCGTTGTCATCCTCCTTGATGCCTTCCAGCTCCGCCTTGGTCTCCGCGTCAAAATATGGATTCGACAGCCATTCCTGGTATCTTTCTTTGTACTCCATCATAGTACCTCCTGATATATAATCTATAATCACTGTCGCTCGTACCGCATCCCATCTGTCCCCTTTCGATTCTCTCCCTGACAGACAGGCGGTCCGGCCGGACAGCCGCTATTCGTTTATTATACATCAGCTCCCGGCAAAAAGGAAGTCATTTTACAGGGAGAAGGCAAAAATCTTCTGTATAAACCGGATTTTTTCTTCGGTCTGCAAGACAGCGGTCTGCAGCTTTTCTACGCTCTTCTCCGGGATCCAGGCTTTGTTGGAATGATAATAGCTGTTGGCAGTCTTCCAGAACTTTTCCGGGTAGGCGGTCTTCAGCGCGATCACCTCCAGCTCCCCCGGGGAAAACGGCCGGATCTCCGCATAAGCCTCCAGCATGGCGCGGCCCAGGGATTCCTTCCACTTGTGTTTTTCCATGACCTTGCGCAGGAAATAGTACAGATCCAGGACCTGAACATCTCTGTGGAAGTGTTCAAAGTTGGTGGTGGCAATGGATGCCCCTCCTGATCTAGCATTTCCCGGCAGCATGATGAGATTGTGGTAATTGTAGTCTCCATGCACCAGAAGCCCCTCTTTCAGGCTCTTCCGGTACAGTTCTTCATAATCCGAATCCTCCAGTCTTCTGGTGACCCGCATGGCAAGCTGATACATGCTGTCGAAATATTTCAGAAACAGATATTCAAATTCCCCTTTATTCACCTTGTTCCGGATATAGCCGCGCACCTTTTTCAGTTCCCGGTTATGGCAGAGAAATTCCTCTTTGAGATGCCTTCCCGAAGGCGGTGACAGCTCCTGCCCATCCGGATCAGGAGGAATCTCTGCCGCGGAGACGGAAAAATGCTTCCAGCACATGATCTCGTGGAGACGGGCAAGGTTCCTGACCGCTTCCAGCACATCTGCTTCCCGGCGCACATCGCACTCCCGTCCCGCGTACCATTTTTTCAGCATATACCGAGTCTGGCCGCGGAATGTGCTGACCAGCTCCTTCTCCCGGTTCCTGACCGGGGTGTCCACCTCCGGATACCCCCGCGACTCCAGATGACGCAGCAGTATATACAGTAAAAGGGCACGCCGGTCAGACACTGCCGCCTCCTTCAACACCATTGTTCCTTCTTTTGTCTCGCAAAAAAATGCACCCCTGATCTTGCGGGTGCTTATCACTTCGACGTCAAATTGCTCCAAGACTTCCAGCTCGTACTCTCTCATGGCTGCCCCCTCATATTATAGGTTTCGTACCTGTTCAGTACACCCGCGGATCCGGACGGTACCGCCTGGCCCTGCCGTACTGAACAGCTACACAAGATTCGCTGATCATCAGCTTTTCTATATCTATGAGAGAAACAGCCCGGGTATGCTAAAGTCCAAGCTTTTCTTTTACATATTCGCACAAAATTTCTTTTTTGTTGCAGTCCGGATCATCAATGACCCATTCCAGAAGCTCCTGGAGCATGCTGCCAAGCTTCTGCCCCGGTTCCATACCGATCGCCATCAGGTCCTTCCCGGTCACGGCCAGGTCATGGAGCGTGACACAGTGCTCCTGTACCAGTGCTTCCTGATACAGCTCCCGCATTTTGATGATATTTTCCACCTTTTCCCGTTTCTGATAGACGCTCTGCGCCTTCACATCCGCCAGCCGCACCGCCAGGTAATAGGGGAACAACTCCACCCCGATCCGGTTCATGGCCCGCCGCACGTTCTGGGGCGTGGCTTCTACCCGGTAATCGTGGTAGCAGACCAGCCGGGTCACCTTCTTGATCGTGTCATTGTCAAATTTGAGACGGCGCATCACCACATTGGCCAGCTCTTCGCTGACGATCGCATGGCCCTTGAAATGATCCCGCCCGTTTTCGTCCGTCGTCTTCATAGCCGGCTTTCCCATGTCGTGGAACAGCATGGTCAGACGGAGGATCTTATCTCTTTTCACATTCTTGATGGCCTGGATCGTGTGCTCCGCCACGTCATACTTATGGTGAGGAGTATTCTGAGCCACGCCTTCCATCTCATCCCACTCCGGCAGAATCACTCTCGTGATCCCCAGCCGGTATGCCTCCCGGATCTGCTCCGGATGGCTGGAGACCAGGATCTTCACCAGCTCCGCCCGGATCCGCTCGGCGCTGACATGCTGCAGGCTGGGCGCCAGCTCCTTAATGGCCGCCTCTGTGGATTTTTCAATGGAAAATCCAAGCTGCGCCGAAAACCGGACAGCCCGGAGGATTCGAAGGGCATCCTCCGAAAAACGCTCTTTTGCGTCTCCCACGCACCGGATCAGGTGGTAGTTCAGGTCCTTCATCCCTCCGAACACGTCCACCAGACGCACATCATCATTATATGCCATAGCGTTGATCGTAAAATCCCGACGCTTCAGATCCTCTTCCAGATTGTTGGTAAACCGGACCTCCTTTGGATGGCGGTTGTCCTCATACACACCGTCGATCCGGTATGTAGTCACTTCAAAGCTGTCTTTCCCCAGAAGCACGGTCACAGTCCCGTGCTCGATCCCGGTATCCACGGTCCTGCGGAACATCCGCTTGATATCCGCCGGCTTTGCCGAGGTGGTGATATCCCAGTCCTGGGGCTTCTTCGCCAGGATCGAATCCCGGACGCACCCGCCCACGGCATAGGCGTCATGCCCATGCATCTGGAGATTCAGAATTATCATCAGTACTTTATTTGGCAATACAATCTTCACACGAACACATCCTTCTGTAACTCAGTCTGCCGCAGTCTCCCGGCATTCACGCCTCCGGTCTATAATTCGCAGTTCTTCACGGTCCTCGGGAAGGGCACCACGTCACGGATATTGGCCATGCCGGTGAGATACATCACACAGCGTTCAAAGCCAAGCCCGAAGCCCGCGTGGCGGGTGGAGCCGTATTTCCTCAGATCCAGATAGAACTGGTAGTCCTCTTCCTTTAAATTCAGTTCCTTCATCCTTGCGCGCAGCTTCTCATAGTCGTCTTCCCTCTGGCTCCCGCCGATGATCTCTCCGATTCCGGGCACCAGACAGTCCACGGCCGCAACGGTCTTTCCGTCCTCATTCAGCTTCATATAAAACGCCTTGATCTCCTTCGGATAATCCGTCACGAATACAGGGCGCTTGAATACCTGCTCGGTAAGATACCGCTCATGCTCTGTCTGCAGGTCGCAGCCCCAGGATACCTTATACTCAAACTTGTCGTTATTTTTGCTCAGAATATCAATGGCCTCTGTATAAGTCACCTTGGCAAAATCCGATTCCACTACATTTTTCAGGCGTTCCAGAAGTCCCTTGTCCACAAAGGAATTGAAGAAATTCATCTCCTCCGGTGCCTGCTCCATCACATAGGAGATCACATATTTCAGCATGGCCTCCGCCAGCTCCATATTGTCCTCCAGATCGGCAAACGCGATCTCCGGCTCGATCATCCAGAACTCCGCCGCATGACGGGTGGTGTTGGAATTTTCCGCCCGGAAGGTGGGACCGAAGGTATAAATGCTCCGGAACGCCTGGGCGTAGGTCTCGCCGTTGAGCTGGCCGCTGACCGTCAGGCTGGTCTCCTTCCCGAAGAAATCCTGGGTATAATCCACGCTTCCATCCGGGTTCTTCGGCAGATCTCCCATGTCCAGCGTGGTCACCCGGAACATCTCGCCCGCTCCCTCGCAGTCGCTTCCAGTGATCAGCGGAGTATGCACATACACAAATCCCCTCTCCTGGAAGAACTTATGAATGGCGTAAGCTGCCAGAGACCGTACCCGGAATACGGCCTGAAATGTATTCGTCCTGGGCCGCAGATGGGAAATGGTCCTGAGATATTCAAAGCTGTGGCGCTTTTTCTGCAGCGGATAATCCGGCGCGGAAGCCCCTTCCACCGTCACTTCCTCCGCCTGGATCTCGAAGGGCTGCTTTGCCTGAGGTGTCGCCACCAGGGTTCCTGTAATGACCACCGCCGCCCCTACGTTCTGTTTTGAAATCTCCTGGAAGTTGTCCATTTTATCATGATATACGATCTGCAGCGGTTCAAAATAAGAGCCGTCATTGACTACGATAAATCCGAATGTCTTGGAATCCCGGATGCTGCGGATCCAGCCTCCGACCGTTACCTGCTTGTCCAGATAAGCTTCTCTGTTTTTAAATAATTCCCGAATTGTCACTAATTCCATCTCAAAATACTCCTTTTTTATTGTAAGGCAGATTGGCCGCGCGTCTGCCGGCGCATCTGCGGCAATTTCTTTCCGCTTTACAGTATATCCGTTTCTGCGGATAAAATCAACCTCATAATCCTGCCGTGTCCCAAAAAATTTCCAGCTGCGCGGTTGGAAAATGGCCGCGGATAATTCCATTTCTGATCCAGAGCAATACAAGATTTAAAAAATGGATTGACAACTGCATTTTTATCGTCTATACTAAGCATGTAATTTAGTTTGTTACTTGACTAACTAACTATATAAGCGAGGTGATCCTATTGAAGATAAATCCGGACCTGGATAAGCCGATTTTTATCCAGATCGCTGAACAGCTGGAGGACTCGATCTTTACAGGTGTCTTCCCGGAGGAAACGAAGATTCCATCCACGAATGAGATCTCTGCCCTGCTGAGCATCAACCCGCACACAGTCCTAAAAGGGATGAACCTGCTGGTGGATGGAGATATGGTTTACAAGAGGAGAGGGCTTGGGATGTTTGTAAGGGAAGGGGCGGTGGAGCGGATCCGCCGGAAGCGCCAGAGCCAGTTTTACAGCCAGTACGTTGCTGTACTGGTTCAGGAAGCATTAAAGCTGGAAATGCCGAAGGAAGAGCTTATAGCACTGATAGAAAGGGGTTATATCAATGAAAGCAATTCAGATTAATCATATTACGAAGCGGTACGGCAATGTGGCTGCCCTTGAAGATCTCTCTTTTTCATTTGAGTACGGAAAGATCTACGGATTGTTGGGGCGAAACGGCGCCGGTAAGTCTACTTTGATCAATATCATCGCAAACCGTCTCTTTGCGGACGAGGGCGAGGTTCTGATCGACGGCCTGCCCGCGAAGGAGAATATGGCAGTACATGAAAAGCTGTTCTGCATGAGCGACCAGAACCTGTATGACAGCAATTTGAAGATCCGAGATATTTTCAAGTGGACCGGCCGGTTTTACGACCATTTTCAGATGGATCAGGCCTTTGAGATCGCAGAAATGTTTTCTCTGGATACCAAAAAGCGGTTTCCCGCCCTTTCCAATGGACAGCAGTCCATCTTTAAACTGACGGTCGCCCTTGCCCTGGATGTTCCCTATGTGATCTTCGACGAGCCGGTGCTGGGACTGGACGCGAACCACAGGGAGCTGTTCTATCATCTGCTGCTGCGGGATTATGAAGAACGCCAGAGAACGATCATCCTGGCGACACACCTGATCGAAGAGGTTGCGAATATCATCGAGGAAGTGGTGCTGATCGACAAGGGCAGGCTTCTCCTGCAGGAGTCCGCGGAAACCCTTCTGGACAGAGGATACTGTGTATCCGGATCTGAGAATGCGGTTCGGGATTTCTGTATCGATAAACAAGTGATCGGGTACGATGAGCTGGGCGCCCTCAGGCTGGCTTATATCCTGGGCGCAAGAGAGGACCTGCCGAAGGGCAGTCCATTGCAGATCTCTCATATGAATCTGCAGAAGCTGTTTGTGAAATTAACAGAGAAAGGCGGTAACTGATATGAAAAAAATGCGTATATTAATCCGATATGAATGCGAACTTTCCTGGAAGTATATCTGGATTTTTTACCTTGCAATCGCGATTGTCTTTCCCACTGTCTACGGCCTGCTCTACCTTCTGACACATGAAACTGGAAGGATAAACTGCCTGGAAATGAATACCATGATCTTTGTCGGGATCGTCGGCATGATGCAGATAAACGAGGATTTCCGGATGCTGATGCAGAACGGCTTTACCAGGGCTTATATTTTTTCCGCCACCGCTGCCCAGTTTGCCTTTATATCCGGCCTGATGTCTCTGATCGATACGGCTGCCGGAATGGTTCTTCGAGGGCTCCTGTCCGGGTTGCTTGATTATGAAACCATCTTCGAAAGCTTATACGGATATGGGCATCCGGCCGTTTTGCGCTGGCTCTGGCTGTTCCTGGTCTATCTACTGATCAGCAGCCTGGGGTTCTTCTTTGCCCTGGTCATAAACCGGGTGCCGAAAAAGCTCTCCGTATTCGCAGTCACGATCCTTGCTGCCCTCTTTTTGCTTGGAATTCCCTTCCTGTTCGCAGCTGTATCCGCTCCCTGGAAAGCTGTCGGACACAGCATCCTGAGCTTTGCGGTAAGATGCTTCGGCTTCATGGACGACGGTACGGTACGGCTGACCAATCCGATCTTTCTTCTGCTCCTGTGTATCGGGATCCTGAGCGCCGGCTCCTATTTGATCATACGGCGTACGGAACTCAGCGCCGTCAGAAGAAGCGCGCTTACTTTGAATTGATACCTTGGATATACCTTATGAAACGGCCGAATGGCCATAATGGGATGCCCTTGGGCAAAAAATATGGAACCGCTTCAAAATACTGCCCTGTCCGGCAGATTTTGAAGCGGTTCCTGAATCTGTAAGATATGTCCGTTATTTTTCTACAGCTCTTAAATGAAAGCCTGGTCACGAGAATCGGATCTCACCGTTGGACAGCCTTGCGTTGCACATGGATGTCACCTGCTTCAACCGGGCCTTGATATCGCAGATGGTCAGCACCAGCCCCGGATACGCGATGTCGGCAACCAGCCTGCATCCGCCCAGGTTCTCGATCTCCTCCTGCTTTTTCGCCAGCTCTTCATCCATCTGCTCCAGCTTGATCCGGTTTACGGAAAGGTCAAACTGAAGGCGTTTCATACGTTCCACCTTATCCGGACTGTTGGGACGCTTTTCCAGCTTTTCCAGCTCGGCTTCGGCTTCTTCGATCACTGCCGCCAGCTCCTGCCGCTCATATTCCACACAGGGCTCGCCGCCCAGATAGATACGCGTCTGGCTTTCGGATTTTGAGCCCACGACCTTGGCGCTGACTTTTTTCGCCGCCCGGATCCGTCCGCCTACAATGATGCCTCTTCCGGACCGGACCTGTATCTCCCCGTCGCTGTATACTTCGCTGTTGACGATGCAGTCAGCCTGCAGATTCGCCCGCGCGTGAACGATACTGTTTTCCAGATATTTCGCAAAGACACTGCCGTCTGCCCTGACCACGGAATCGGTATTCCCTACGATCCCCTTGGCTACGATCAGATCACCGCCTGCCTCTACGGTGGCCGACTCTACAACGCCGTCTACCGTGATATTGCCTGCTGCCCGCACGCTGAAACCGCTGCACACTCTGCCGCGGATATGCACATCCCCCATATAGTTGATATTTCCCGTAGAATAATCTACGTTGTCGTCAATCTCCAGCACCGCCTTTACCTGAAATGTCTTTCCCACGTATTCCACATGGCCGGCCTGGGTTGCCAGCAGCTTGGTGCCGTCTTCGCTGATCTCCGTATTCTGCCCCTTAGTAAGAGGCGCTTCTTTGCCGTCCTTAGCCGGAACCTCCTGATCCAATACCGTTCTGCCCGGTTCCCCCGGTGTCGGCAGGACTGCCTCACAGATCACGCCTCCCGCTTCTACGCTCTGGAAGAAATGGAGAGACGCATAGTCCACCCGGTCGTGCTCATCCACTTCAAACTTCCGTTCCACGACCCGTTCAAAATGCTCAATGATCCGGCCGTCTGTTCCGTTGCGAGCCGGTTTTCCTTTTGCCAGGAAAAACAGAGAAAAATAAGGATTCCGTTCCTCCGGCAGGCGCTTGAGTAATTCCTCGTCTACTCCAAACGCAATTCCGGTATCGGAAAGCGCCTCGTAAAGCATCTCCCGATCCACGTCTTTTCCTTCTCCCACCGGCGGAAATACGATCAGCCAGGCGGAAAGCTTGTCGGCTGATATATGGATGACCGGCTGCGCATCCAGCTCGATCGGCGGCGGTGTCAGTATCTCGTTCCGCGCACTCTGTTCTGCTGATGCAGTCTTCTGTGCCTCAGCCTGCGCGCTCTCTCCTGCCGGTGTGTCTTCCTTCGCCGCGGACTGCTTGCTCTGCTCTATCAATAAAGCCTTTTGCGCGTCCGCCTGTGCCTTTTCTTCCCTGGCCTTTATCTCTTTAAGACGGGAATTGGCTGCCAATGTAAGTACCCTCTGCAGGCGTCCCAGTTCCTTCCTCAGCTCAGACTGAGAAAAATCTTCGCGGCCTCCCAGCAGCAGTCTGGGACTTGACAGTCCTTTCGCCCTTTCGGCCCGCATCTCACACAATTTATACAGCGCATGCCCCTTGGGCAATTCCAGCTCAACTTCGACGGCAGGGGGCGGAGGCTGCGCTGTTACGGCTTGTTCCTCCTTCTTCTCCATACTCTCCTGCAACAAATGGTCCGGAACCTGTTTGTCTCTGACCTGTTCTGATTTCGATCCAAACAATCGAGACCAGATCTCTTTTTTGAAACCCATGCATTTCACCTCCTTCACATGGAGTTCACAGTGTATAGTTCTGTAATCTTATTATACACTGTAAAGGGCTGTACTAGCAAGCAATAAATATCTAATTCCAGGATATTCCTTATTTTTGTGGTCCGGAAGTATTTCGGCAGTCCTTCGCTCTGCCGAAAAAAAGGGACTGCCTTATCCGGCAATCCCAACAGCAACCAGAGTTTTACTGATCCTGCCTGCGCACCACCGCGCACGCTATGATAAATCCAAGGAAGAGCACGGCCGCGATCATCCATCCGGTGAGCGCCGCGGTTCCCTGGCCCACAAATTTATCATAATATCCTTTCAGATAGATCACGGTAATGATCAGCGGCAGGACATAGGACATATAGCCTTCCAGCCATCCCGGAAACCGAATCCCCTTTCCTGTATTCGCTTCTTCCAGAAAATTCGCCCAGCCCCAGCCGTTTTTCCGTGTACAGAAGAGCACATACCCCAGGCTGCCCAGCGGGAGCAGGTTATTGGATACGATAAAATCCTCCAGATCCAGGATATTGGTTCCCGCTCCCAACGGCTCAAAGCCGGCCAGGACGTTAAATCCCAGCACGCAGGGCATGCTCAGCACAATGATCAGGACCGCGCTCACCAGCACGCTTTTGTTCCTGGACCAGCCGAAAATATCGATATCGAAGGATATGATATTTTCAAATACAGCCACAATGGTCGTGAATGCCGCAAAGGTCAGAAACAGAAAAAACAGCGCGCTCCAGATCTGCCCTCCCGGCATCTGGGCAAAGATATTGGGAATGGTGATGAAGATCAGGCTCGGCCCCGCTCCCGGCTCAATGCCGAAGGCGAAGCAGGACGGAATGATGATGAAGCCTGCCATCAGCGCCACGAAGGTATCCAGCGCGGTAATGCTGATCGCCTCTCCCGCGAGGCTCCGCTCTTTTCCGATATAGCTGCCGAAGATCATCATCGCGCCGATACCGATGGAGAGGGTAAAGAATGCCTGGCTCATGGCCCCGAAGATCACATTTCCGATACCCATCTCCTTCATCTGGGCAAAATCCGGTACCAGGTAGAAATGGATCCCTTCCCCGGCCCCTTCCAGAAATACGGAATGTACTGCCAGCACCAGCATGATGACCAGAAGCGCGCTCATCATCAGCTTGGAAACCCGCTCAATCCCCTTCTGGATCCCGAACTGGCAGACCGCAAAACCGATGACGCAGATCAGGGTTGTCCAGAACGCCATCACCGGCGCGTTGCCCAGCATGTCCGAAAAACCGGCTGTCACTGTATCCGTAGACGCCCCGGCAAATTCTCCCGCGATGCTGCGGAAGCAGTAATACATCATCCAGCCGCCTACCGTGGTGTAGAACATCATCAGCAGATAGCTTCCGATGATGCCGACCCATTTCGTGATATGCCAGCCCGTCCCCTGGGGCTCCAGCCGTTCAAAGCCTGCCGCAACGCTGCGGCCGCTGCCTCTTCCGATGGCAAACTCACAGGTAAGCACCGGGATCCCCAATACCAATAAAAAGATCAGGTAGATCAGAATAAATGCCGCTCCCCCAAATTCCCCGCACATGTACGGGAACTTCCATACATTTCCAATGCCGATGGCACATCCGGCAGATACCAGAATGAACCCCAGCCTGGAACCAAACTTTTCTCTCTTCACTTTGTTTTCCTCCTCAGTGTTTTTGTTACTCATTTGAAAACATGCCTGCGCGCCAGCGCAATTCATTTTATAATCTGTCACCAATTTTCGCCAGGAAATTGATGACCCGCTTGCGCATCGGCGCAATTCATTTTATCATATGGAGGGGAAGTCAGCAACTTGTTCTTTCCTTCTATTGAATTTATTCCTGTGTCATGTTATCTTAAATATAAGGCAAGGGAGGTACTTGATATGGGGAATTATCTGGACAGCAGAGCTTCTTTTACTGCATATTCCGAAGTGTATAAAAGTCCGTACTTCGTGGATAAATCCGCAATTCTGGAGAAGCTCATCCCCAGAATCGGGATATCGGAAAAATATATTTGTATTACAAGACCCCGGCGTTTTGGAAAATCAGTAACTGCAAATATGGTGGCCGCCTTCTTTTCCAGGGGCTGCGACTCCCGGAAGATTTTTGACAATTTAAAAATTGCAGAGGCGCCGTTTTATACAGAACATGTGAACCGATATTCTGTCATTTCCATCTCATTCAATCGGCTTCCAAGGCGGTGCGGCAGTTTTGAGGATTATATCAGCCGTATTGAGCGGAAACTGACAGAAGATCTGGCCGAAAGCTATCCGCAGGCAAAGGTTGACCCGGAGGATGCAGTCTGGGATATCCTGAAAGCCATTTACGATACAAATCCTGCCGCACGCTTTATATTCGTTTTGGATGAATGGGATTTTATTTTCCACAAAGATTTTATATCAGGAAGAGACAAAAAAGCTTATATAGAATTTCTGAGCAGTCTGCTGAAGGATCAGCCTTATGTTGATTTTGTATATATGACGGGCATTCTGCCCATTGCCAAATACTCGAGCGGCTCGGAGCTGAATATGTTTCTGGAATATACTATGGCTTCGGAAGAATTGTTCAGCAGTGATTTTGGTTTTACGGAGGCCGAAGTCTCCGGTCTTTACGATAAATACTTACAAAACCAGCCGAATCCAGAGGTAACGCTGGACGGCCTGAAAATATGGTATGACGGGTATTGTACAAAATCCGGGGAACGGGTTTATAATCCACGTTCTGTCGCCGCATCCTTAACGAACAACAACCTGGGGAATTACTGGACCAGTGCTGGTCCTTATGATGAGATTTATTATTATATCAACCATAACACGGCCGCCGTATGCGATGATCTTGCCCGGATGATATCCGGTACTCCGATTCCCGCAAAGGTGCGGGAGTATGCGGCCACCTCCATGAATCTGACGAATAAGGATGAAATATTTTCCGCAATGGTTGTATATGGATTCCTCAGTTATGAAAAGGGGTATGTGCAGATCCCGAATCGTGAATTGATGGAAAAATTTGACGATATGCTGCAAAAGGAACCTTCCCTCGGATATGTATATGAGCTTGCGAAGCAATCAGAAAAAATGCTGCACGCAACACTTACGGGGGATACCCAGACAATGCTGCGGATTTTAGAATTTGCACACAATACAGAGATTCCTCTGCTGAATTATAACAATGAAACTGACTTAACAGCAGTAGTAAATCTGGTCTATCTTGCAGCCCGGGATTCGTATCGGATCGAGCGTGAGGATAAGGCCGGGATTGGATTTGTGGACTTTATATTTTATCCGGAACTGGATAAAAAGGCAGATGGAATCATCCTGGAACTGAAAGTTGACCATACAGTTGAAGAAGCGCTCCAACAGATCAAGGTTAAAAAATATGCGCTGAAATATGAAGGAAAACTAGGTGAAACGCCCAAATATACCGGGCGGGTTCTGGGCGTAGGGATTGCTTATGATACAAAAAGCAAGGCGCATACCTGTAAGGTGGAAGTATTGCGGAACGCAATATAAAAATATAGGAGGGGCTTTATCTTGAAAAAATCTTTAATCAGCATTGGAAAATGCTGAAAGCGGAGCTGACATACACGCAGCTCCGCTAAAATTATATTATTTCTGTGCTTCGATCAGCTTATTCAGCCCTTCCACTACTTCTTCCTTGGAGCACAATCCAAAGGAGACCACATTCCGGATCGGCATGGACGCGACCATGGCGGTATTCATTTCATCCGTGATCGCTTCGTTTGCCTCCTCCGTGGAACCGCCGAAGAAGGCTGCCATCTTATCCGCAAGGGATTGCCCGTACTCCCTGGTCCGTTCATCCGAGAACAGCTCGCCCAGCGTCGTGTTCAGGTGGAGCTTTAGGGGCGGTTTCACGGTGGAGTTCATCTGCACGGTTTTGGTCAGGCGGATATCCCGGGAGGACGCGCCGATCAGAATATCATATGCTCCGCTGGCCGCATACCAGTCCTTCATATCCGTGTTGTACCACGCAAAGCTTCTGTGATCCAGCGTCATCGTCACGGTCTTTGTCTCGCCCGGCTCTAGTGAAACCTTTTCGTAGCCCTTCAATTCCTTGTCGGGTCTGCGGCAGGCACCGCTGCGGTCGCGGACGTACAACTGAACGATCTCCTTTCCGGCCGTATTTCCGGTATTGGTAATGTCCACACTGACCGCCAGAGTGTCCTTGTCCGTCAGCATTTCCTTGTCCAATTTCAGATTGCTGTACGCAAATGTAGTATAGGACAGCCCGTAGCCAAAGGGGAACGCCACCGGCATTTCCTTGGTATCATAATAGCGGTATCCCACGAATACGCCTTCATAGTAAATGGTTTTCTCTCCCTCTCCGAAATTCAGGTAGGACGGATTGTCAGAGAGCTTGTATGGAATGGTTTCGGCAAGCTTTCCGGAGGGATTGACCTTTCCATATAACAGGTTGACCTCGGCCTCACCCACGGCCTGGCCGCCCAGGTACGCTTCCAGCAGTCCCTTCACGCCGACAAGCCAGGGCATTTCCACCGGGGAGCCATTGTGCAGGACAACGATAGTGTTGGGCTGTACCTTTACGATCTCCGCGATCAGGCGGTTCTGGCATTCCGGAAGCCTCATGTGGGACCGGTCATAGCCTTCCGATTCAAAGCTGTCCGGCAACCCGGCGAAGATCACGGCCTTGTCTGCCTTCTTCGCCGCTTCCACAGCCTCTGCCGCCAGCGCTTCATCATAGACATCCCGGTCCGCCGCAAATCCCTCTGCATAAGTTACGTTTCCGGAAATGCCTTCCATCCGGGAAACGGCATCCATAGCGCTGCTGACACGGAAGCTGTTGATATGGGAGCTTCCGCCGCCCTGAAAACGCGGTTTTTTCGCAAATCCGCCGATAAACGCCACTTTTTCGTCTGCTTTGAGCGGAAGTACGTCTTCATTTTTCAGAAGGACCATGGACTGCTCCGCGGTATGACGCGCAAAATCGTGATCCTCCTCCATGGTAAAGGGCTGCTCCTTCTTGTTGTCCAGCCACTGGAAAGAAATACGCAGAATCCGCTCTACGGCCCGGTCCAGCACGGCCTCATCCAGCGTACCGTCCTGTACTGCTTTCACGATCTCCTGATCGTTCACGCCTCCGGAAGAAGGCATTTCCAGCTCCAGGCCGGCTTTCAGAGCGGGCACACGCTCATTGACCGCGCCCCAGTCAGACATCACATACCCTTCAAAGCCCCACTCATCCCGGAGAACGTCCGTGAGCAGCCATGGATTTTCCGAAGCGTAGGTGCCGTTGATCCGGTTATAGGAGCACATCACGGTGTAAGGCTGGGATTTCTTGACCGCCGTCTCAAATGCCGGAAAATAGATTTCCCGCAGGGTTCTTTCATCCGCCTCCGAAGAGTTGCTCATCCGATTAAATTCCTGGTTATTCGCGGCAAAATGCTTGATGGACGTGCCCACATGCTGGGACTGCACGCCGTCAATAAAGGCCGCGGCGGTCTCGCCTGCCAGATAGGGATCCTCGGAATAATATTCGAAGTTCCGGCCGCACAGCGGAGAACGCTTGATGTTCACGGCAGGTCCCAGAACTACCGATACGTCTGTGGCCTGGGCCTCCCTTCCGATGGTCTCGCCCAGCTTTGTCATCAGTTCCCGGTCAAAGGAGCAGGCGGAGAGGCAGGCAGGCGGAAAGCAGACCGCCTTGATGCTGTCGTTGATGCCGAGATGGTCGCCCTTGTCATCCTGCTTACGCAGTCCGTGAGGGCCGTCGCTGACCATAACGCTGGGAATCCCCAGCCGGTCCACATTTTTGAGATGCCAGAAGTCAAGACCGGAGCACATGCCGGCTTTCTCCTCAAGAGTCATTTGGGAAATCAGTTCTTTGAGATTGCGTTCCATGAAATGTACACTCCTTTTTCATAATAATTTCTTTGCGGCAAGCGCGATACTCACTGCGTATTTCATCAGACGCGAGTATGGAACCACAGCCTTTGTAAGTTAATGTAAGCCCCCGGTCAGGGTGCAAACAGCAGCCTTTGTAGTTACAGGGCACGCCTGGTCAAGGCGTGCCCTGTAACCCTTTGTAAAAAAAGAATAGCATGACCGAAAAGAAAAATATAGCAATATCTTGTGAATTATAGTAAAATCTTGTTATTATATACATGACAGCAAAAATGGAATGGCCAAATGCCCTGCAGAGGGGCACAAGACACTGCAAAATAATAAGGAACTGTGAAAAATAACTTTTACAGTTCTGAGCGGAGGTACTCTATGAAAAAGGACGCAAGCATTGAGATCACACGGGAACACGGTCTGTTTCAGCGGCGTGAGGAAGCGCAGCCACACATGTCCTATGCGCATGAAAAGATCCGATACCGGGTCATCACGGAAGGACGCATTGAGGAAGTCGAGGGCGCGCTGCAGGTCCCGCCGGACGGAACGGAGGGGATCCTTTCGGACAATGAAACGCGCCATCAGAAAAACATGCTGATCACGGCAGTCACCATGTTTACCCGGGCCGCGATCGACGGCGGACTGCCGGAGGAGCTTGCATATGCCATGAGCGACAGCTATATACAGAATGGGGAAAAGTGCGCCTGCACCCGGGAGGTACACCAGCTTTATATGCGTGCCTTTCGGGAATTTACCCAGGCGGTGGCAGAAAAGGGAAAACGGCATTACAGCGCAAAAATGGAAGCCGTGATGCATTATGTCCATATACATCTGCACGAAGCGATCACATTGGAAAAGGCAGCGGAGGCAGTGGGGCTTAGCGCCTGCCATCTGTCACGGGTGTTCCGGCAGGAGACAGGCATGTCCCTGGTAGACTATGTACAAAAAGAACGGGTAGAGGCAGCACGGCATATGCTGATCTATTCGGATTTTACATTGGCCGTCATCAGCGAATATCTGAACTTCTCTACCCAGAGTTATTTTATCAAGATTTTTAAAAAGCATACCGGAATGACTCCGGCGCAGTATCGGAGATATTATCGGGAGGAGGAAAGTTGGTGAGAAAGGCTGGTCAGGCTGTAAATCTCGGCCTGACAGGATGCCGGATCACTGTCCGAAGTTTTTCCTCCGCCGCCCTCCGGGGATCGCTGAGATAGATCTCATGGTGGAACCTTGACTCCGACAAATCCAGTCCGTATCCATTTTCCGCCGCATATTCATCCATCCTCCGGATCGTCTCCGGCTCATGGTCATAGCTGCCGATATGCATGCACTGGACGCATACCCCGTCTCCGTAGGTAAAAAACTCCGCTTTCGAAAAATCCGTTTTCTTTTTCGCAGACGCTTCCTCCACGGCCCAGTCAAAATCTTCTTTTTTCACGAAATCCGGAAGCCGTATCATGGAAATCCATTGAAAATCTTCTTTGCGGGAATAGTCGATCCCGTCTGTGCCCTCCTGCCACCAGAGCCCTTCCAGCGGCGGCACCACATAGGAAAAGTACCCGTCGATCTGATGCGTCCCCTTATAACTCATTTTAATGGTAAACGCGATTCCATACAGCAGATTCATCGCGGCCTTATACTCCCCGTCCGGTTCATTGGGATTGCCCCTGCCCCGTACCGCTACATAGTTCATCTCCGGAATCTCAATGATCCCCGGCTTTTTGGGGGGAAGGTAAAATTCCTTATATTCTTTTTTGTAATCAAACGGCATAGATCTTCCTCTCCTTTCGTTCTATCTTATACAAAACGGCAGATTGATCTGGCGCTCCGTACATCATTCAGATATTCGCTCACGCTTTCGTTTTTTTCTTCTTCGGCTTCGGCATGGGAAGCTCCCTGCATGTCTCTGTTACAAATTCTGCCAGAAATCCTTTGTCGTCCAGTTCTTCGATCAGGAAATGCGGCTTTGCCCCTTCATAAGGCGAACCGGTTTCCATCTCCGGCGCCAGGCGTTTCCCCGCCTCTGTCATTTTCACAAAAAACTGGTCATCGCAGATACAGCCAAAAAATTTCCCATCACAATATAATCCATATTCCCCAAACATTTTCCGATAACTGATCGTCCCTGCGTCAGAAAGCTGGTCCGCCGCATATTGTACAAATTCCAGACTGCTTGCCATTGTTCATCATCCTTTCTTAATACCATGCATATTATTGCGCATATCGTTTCCGCATAGCTTCGATCAGCTCCCGCAGCTCCTTCCGGATATTCTCCGGTTCCAGCAATTCCACCCGGTCACCGAAGGTCAGAAGCCAGCTGATCAGATTATCCTGATCCGTGTAATCCGCATGGAACAGCAGTTTTCCGTCCTCCTGCTCTTCGAAGCAGTCCAGACCGAATTCCTCCACCAGCCGCCATTTGCACTCCGGCTCAAAGACCGCTTTTACCCGGATGCCGCCCGGAAAAATCCGTTCATTTTTCAGATCCGGCAGAGGCACCTTCCGCGGCTCAAAGCCTGCTCCGGACAGCCTCAGCTCCGCCATGCGGTTCAGCTTGAACAGCCGGAAATCCCGGCACGAGGTACACCATCCCCAGACGTACCAGCTGGACCAGCGGAAGATCAGATAATAGCTTTCGATCCGCCTTCTCCCCTCTTTCTTCGGTGAAAAATAGAGAAATTCCAGTTCCTGCCTGCCGTCGATCGCCGCCCGGATGATCTCGATCTTGGGCGCCAGATCCGCCTTATACCAGGAAGACAGGTCGATCAGGACAGACTGGTTTCCCGCCACAAAATCCGACCCGCCCGCAGCAAGCTTTTCCATCAAAAGGCCATACTGGTTCGTACCGCTGACACTGTCCAGACTTCGAAGCCCGGCCAGGATGTCCTGCATTTCCCGGGTCGTAAAGACGGTCCGGTTCACTTTATAATTTTCCATAATGGAGATCCCGCCACCGGCTCCCGGCATGGTCACGATCGGGATCCCGGCCCTGCACAGATCTTCAATGTCCCGGTTGATCGTCCTTCTGGACACCTCGAACCGCTCCGCAAGGCAGGGGGCGGTCACCATGTCCTGCTGAAGCAGGACGGATAAAATTCCAATCAGTCGGTCAATCTTCATATGCGCTCCTTTAAAAAACGGTATCATTTGTCACCAATTTCCGGCAGGAAATTGATGACCTGCTTGCGCTTCAGCACAATTCATTTTAATTTGTCACCAATTTTCATCTGGAAATTGATGACCTGCCAGCGTCTCAATTATAACACAGGAAACAGGACAGCTGTATGTCATGTTTCAAATGAAATATGATTCCGGAATGCTACCTTTTTCTCCCCTTTTCGTATTTCCCCGATCTCATAGCAGTCGTGATATTGTTTCATCTGCTCCGCAATTTCCCGCGCATGCTCCTGATCCACTACCAGCAGAAGCCCGGCTCCGCAGTTGAACGTGGAAAGCATTTCCTGTTCTTCTATATTACCGGCATTTTTAATATAGGTAAATATGGGCAGTGTTTTTAACTGCCGCAGGTCAATTTCCGCGCACAGCCCGTCTGGGATGATCCTGCACAGGTTCCCCTCAATGCCGCCCCCGGTAATATGCGCCATGCCACGGACTCCATTCCCCCGGGTCACCGTTTTGATCGCCCGGTAGTACGGCGTATGAGGCTTCATGATCTGCTCAATGAATGTCTCGCCTTCTATCCTCTCCAGCTTGATCCGGGGAATTTTTTCCATTAAGAAACGGATCAGCGTATAGCCGTTGGTATGGAGACCGTTGGAGGCCGCTGCCAGAACCTTATCTCCTTCCCGAATCCCTGACCCGTCAATGATCCGGCCTCTGGGTACGATCCCGGCAATGCTTGATGTCAGGATATACAGCCCCGGATTTACCACCTCCGGCTGGATGGACGTTTCACCGCCCACCAGGTCGCATTCATTTTCCCGGCAGGCCTCGGAAATCCCCTTCACAAATGCTTTCATCGTCTCCTTTTCCGCCTTTCCGCATACGATCGTATCCAGCACCGCAAGAGGCTTCGCGCCCATTACGGCGATATCATTTACCAGGTGGTTGATCATGTCATGGCAAATGGATTCCACGTATCCGTATTCCATGGCCAGCTTCTGCTTGGAACCCGGCTCCTCGGACTTCAGGACCAGTACCGGATCCTCAATGCCCGGAAATCCGATGTCGTACAGGGACGCAAAAGGACCTAGACCGTTGAGCACGCGCGGGTTCTCCGTTGTCAGATACACAGCCATCTCCCTTTTCATGGCATCGGTATAGGAAATGTCCACCCCGGCTTTGCTGTAGGAAAAGCTCTCGCTGTTTTTCTCCCGGCCCTGAAGGATCTCATCCACTGAGGTGTGCAGCAATCCGGCCAATTCCACCAGGATCTCCACATTCGGCAGCGTACCGTTTTCCCACTTAGAAACAGCCTGAAAAGATACGTTGAGCCTGGCGGCGATCTCCGCCTGTGTCATGCCGAGCCGCTTTCTTTTGCTTGTGATGAAACCGGCTATTTTTTTATTGTCCAGCATAGTTTGACCTCCGATCATAATTTTTTACAGTTGTGAATTGAAGCTAATCCTGCAGTAATTACGAAAAATCACTTTCATCTTAACCCCAACGGAAGCCCGTCCGCAATCACTAAATATTTGATATCTGGGGGGAAAATTCAACCCGGAGTTGATTTGTGTGCATCTGCACAAATACATATGGTTGATTTAGTAAAAACGCCTAATGAATAATCCCTCCGTACATCATATAATAAAGATAAAATGAAGGTATTTTACAGCGCAGGAGCCTGCGTGGGACAGGATTTTGCATGGAATGTAACGTACCGGAGAAAATGTGAAAAGGAGTGAAAAAAATGTCAGTTTGTTTTGATCTGTCAGGAAAAACCGCATTGGTAACAGGAGCCTCCTCCGGCTTGGGCGCGCAGATGGCGCGCGGGCTAGCAGAGCAGGGAGCGGATGTCGTAATCCTCGCAAGGCGTCTGGAGCGCCTGGAATCCCTTGCGGGCGAAATTCAGGGATTGGGAAGAAAATGCCTCCCTCTGAAATGTGACGTAACGGATGAAGAGAGTATTAAAAAAGCCGTAGACAAGACGGAAGCCGAGTTTGGAACGGTTGAAATCCTCGTAAACTGCGCAGGTGTATGTGAGTATTCCGCAGGAATCCATGACCACACAACTGCGCAATGGGATAAAGTGCTGGATACGGATCTCAAGGCCGTATTCCTGATGACCCGCGAAGTCAGCCGCTTAATGATGAAGCAAAATTATGGACGTGTCATCAATATCGCGTCTGTAGGGGCGATCCAGGCAGGACCAAGCCAGATCGGATATTTTGCCGCAAAGGGCGGTGTCATGAACCTGACGAAAGCTATGGCTGCAGATATGGCGCCTTACAATGTCCTGGTAAATGCCATTGCGCCAGGCGTATTCCGGACAGAGATGACGGCGGGCGCAATTGATTCCGAGGGCTCTCAGGTATTGAAAAACCGCTGCTGCATGAAGCGGTTCGGCGAGGAAGGAGAACTGAACGGCGCGCTGATCTACTTTGCTTCGGATGCCTGTACCTATACGACCGGGCAGACACTCTTTGTTGACGGCGGGATGACATCTATGCTCTAAAGACCGCTATTTGAAAAGAAGGAGGACAAATCATGGGATACGAAAAACTTTTTACACCTTTTAAAATCGGGAGCATGGAGGTTAAAAACCGTCTGGTCATGTCTCCGATGGGAACAAACTCCGCATTTACAAACGGAAGAAAAGACTCTCAGGAAATTGATTATTTTATAGAGCGCGCAAAGGGCGGCATCGGCATGATCATCATGGGTTGCCAGATGCTGAACGAAAAAATCGCACAGGGCTCCATGGAAGGCTATCTGGATACATATACTGTGCTCCCGTCACTGACCTCCATATGTGACGGCGTACACCGCTACGGCGCGAAGATCGCCTGCCAGATCAGTCCAGGTACCGGAAGAAACGCATTTCCGGATACCTTTGGGAATCCGCCCATCTCTTCCTCCGAGACACCGTCCGTATTTAATCCGGAAATGAAGTGTCATGCCCTGACCGTGGAGGAAATCGGGGAAATGATGGAAGGCTTTAAGTTTGCGGCGGGCGTAGCACGGGACGCAGGCTATGACGCGATTGAGATCCACGCGCATGCCGGGTATCTGATCGATCAGTTTATGTCCCCGGTATGGAATAAGAGGACCGATGAGTACGGCGGAAGCCCGGAGAACTGCGCGAGATTCCCGCGGGAGATCATCCGCGCGATCCGAAGCGTTGTCGGAAATGACATGCCGATCTTGTTCCGCATTTCCCTGGATCACAGGTTCGAGGGCGGACGTACCATGGAGGACAGCATCAAGATCATCAAGCTTCTGGAAGAGGAAGGGGTAGACGCGCTGGACATCGACGCCGGCTGCTATGAGACTCTGGATTACATTTTCCCGCCGTCCTATCTGGGAGAATCCTGTATGTCCTATGTCTGTGAAGAGGCCAGAAAGAACGTCCATGTGCCGCTGCTAAACGCGGGCGCCCACAATCCGGACACTGCGCTGGCGCTGATCGAATCCGGAAATGCGGATTTTGTTATGATGGGACGTGCCATGATCGCGGATCCGGAGCTTCCGAATAAGCTCCTGGAAGGAAGAAGAGAGGACGTACGGCCCTGCCTGCGCTGCAACGAGTACTGCATCGGCCGCATCTGGAATTATCATACAAAGCTGAGCTGCGCAGTGAATCCGCAGGCAATGGAAGAGGTACGTTTCCAGATCCGCAAAACGGATTCTCCGAAAAACGTGGTTGTTATCGGCGGAGGCCCCGGCGGACTGGAAGCAGCAAGGGTTGCCGCGATCGAAGGGCACAAGGTCACATTATTTGAAAAAACCGGCAAGCTGGGCGGCGTAATGGGAACTATCTGTACGGCCAGCTTCAAATCCAATATCGCCGCGCTTACAAAATGGTTTGAGGTTCAGTTGGAAAAGCTGGGCGTGGATGTGCGCCTCAACACAGAGATCACAGGCGATGAGGAAATCCTTGCAGAATGCGACCGGATTATCATCGGCTGCGGCGCATCCCCCATCATACCTCCGATCCCGGGGATCGACGGCAAGAATGTGGTAACGATCATGGACTCTCACAGGGATCCCTCCCTCATCAAGGGAGAAAATATCGTTGTCTGCGGCGGCGGTGTATCCGGCTGCGACGGCGCGCTGGAAATGGCTTCCGAGATGGGCAAGAAGGTAACCGTGGTAGAAATGCTGCCCGCTGTTGCCAGAGACGCCATGTTCATCAATCAGATCTCCCTGATGAACGCGCTTGCAAAGCACCAGGTTCAGATCCTGACCGATACCAAAGTAGTTTCTATACAGGCCGACGGTGTGACGGTAGAAAAGAAGGATGGAACACAGGAAGTTCTGAAGGCAGATACCGTAATCTCCGCATTTGGCATGAAGCCGGATCTTGCGGCAGTGGATGCTGTGAAGGCGAAATACCACACAAAGACAAGAGTCGTTGGCGACAGCAGGAAGCTTGGTAAGATCGGAGACGCGATCAGAGAAGGATTCTATGCGGCCACGAGCCTGTAAACGAAAAACCGCTGCTGAGACCGCCCTCTTTGCAGGGGGGGGATAAAATAATCTAACGTCAAAGTCTTTATCAGGATATCACATAAGGGGTTGTCGAAAAATAACTGTAATGCCGCAAGAGAGCTTTCGCTCATTATACTGCTAATAAAATCTTGCGAAGAAACCGTATTTTCCGGCAACCCTTTTTTTACTTAATTCTACAATATTTAGTTCCTGATCAATTTCATTAATATTTCTGCATATGCCTCATGGCCGGTCAAAGAGGGATGATTTATACCCGCTCCTCCGGAGAAGAGAATGAACTTGTTAGAGGACTTGGAACAGCTCCTCATCCAACCTCCCGCTTCCGGAACACCACGCACGCTGCCAGCGCCCCCGCCGTCAGCATGACCCAGCTTCCGATCGTCACATTCCATCCCAGCTTTTCCACCATCACTCCGATCGTAAAGGTAGACACCGCCGTACCCAGATATGCGGCGGAATTGAGGAATCCCGACACAGTGGATACTCTTCCCATCTTCTCAAACCGCAGGGGAAGCATATTGACAAACAGCGTGTTCACTGCCATCATGGCCGCCGTAGTCACCGCGAACAGGAACACCGTAAGTACGATCGAGATGCCCTTTCCAACCCACAGCCCGCAGAGCGCCGCCGTTGCTGCCGAAAAAAATACCGCTGCGGCCCTGATCTCATGCCCCTTACATTTTTCATATACAAATCTGGCGGCATAGGCCCCTGTCAGGTTCAGAACCGGCAATACCGTCGTCACCAGTATGGAAAATGAGGGCGAAGTCAGAAATGTCTCCGTAATATAAGTCGGAACCCAGGTAGTCACTCCGTCTTTCAGCATTCCGTGGATCACCACCGGGAAGAGTACTGCCAGAAGCCCGCAATGAAGCAGAACACTGGAAAAACTTTCCCCACTGCCTACACCTGGTCCGGCCGTTCTCACATTGCCGTCTCCACCCGGTCCGGCCGTTCTCACGCCGTCGTCTCCACCCGGCTCCGCAGTTCTCTCACCGTCGTCTCCACCCGGCTCCGCAATTCTCACACCGTCGCCTCCACCCGGCTCCGCAGTTCTCTCACCTCTATCTTCATCCCTCTCGATTTCCTGTCCGCTTCCTCTCTCAATCTTCCCGAACCCAACTGTCCAGGCCGCAGCCATGGCCGCAAGGCAAACTGCCGCAGCCGCGAACACGGCTTTCCAGCCGAACAGCCACATCACCCCGGCCGCAATCAGATAAGACGCCAGCGTCCCTACCACCTGGGAGGATACGATATCAACGCAGTATTTCATTTTCCGCTCTTTTTCCAGCATTTCCGCAAAAATACGGATGATCGGCGGCCAGATCATGGCCTGGGCGTATCCGTTGATCCCCCAGATGACAGACATCAGCAGGAACTGCCCGGTAAATCCCATCAGCAGATTCATGAGCGCCGCGGCGGACAGTCCGGTGAAGATCATTTTTCCCGGATGCATCCGGTCGCCCAGCAGGCCGTTGCACAGCTGCCCGATCCCGTAAGCGAAAAAGTAAACCATACTGATAAATCCGGCCTGGCTTTTCGTCAGGATCTCCTCCTGGATCATTGCGGTCATGGCCGAGGAATAATTCAGCCGTCCGATATATGATGTAAAATATGCCGCCCAGCACAATAAAAACAGCGCCATAGCAGTCCTGCCGTTTGTAATTTTCCTCAGTTTTCCCATAACCTCCGTCCTCCTAACGGAATTTCCACAGCGGCGCAGACGGCAGCATGCAAGGATATGATCATCTGAGTTCCAAAATGTCCTTTTTCGGAATCTGCAGATATACTTCTTCTCCAATCCCCATTCTCCCATTCGGGCTGAACAGGACGTCCGCGTTGACCTCCAGGCCACCGCAGTTCACCGTATAAGCAACCGTGGTCCCTCTGGACATGGCACCGGTGATCTTTCCCTTCATCCGTACATTCTGGCCGCCGCTGCCGCCGTCATCAGGCGAAATGCGGATGGCTTCGGGACGGATCGCCACGAACTCGCTTCCCGTATCTACGGTCACCACCTTCTTCATCGCGGCCGTATCCAGAATATTATAATGCCCGATAAAATTGGCCGCGAATTTAGTCTTCGGATAGGCGTAGATCTCCTCCGGGGAGCCGGACTGCTCGATCTGACCCACGTTGAAGAGGTGGATCGTATCCGACATCACCATGGCCTCCTCCTGGTCATGGGTAACAAAGATTGCCGTGATCTTTAATTTCTGCTGGATCCTGCGGATCTCGATCTGGAGATTCCTTCTCAGAAGCGCGTCAATGGCGCTCAAAGGCTCGTCCAGAAGCAATACCTTGGGCTCCATGACGATCGCCCTCGCCAGGGCCACCCTCTGCTGCTGCCCGCCGGAGAGCTGCCTCGGATACTGGTCGATTTTTTCCGATAAGCCGACAATATCCAGCACTTCTTTTACCTTTTCTTCAATAAATGATTTTTCCTTTTTCTGGATCTGCAGCCCAAATGCCACGTTCTGCCGGACCGTCATGTTGGGGAACAGACTGTACTGCTGGAAGACCATCCCGATCTTCCGCTGCTTGGGCGTAAAGTTCGTGATGTTCACACCATCCAGATAGATCTCCCCTTCGCTGACGGTCTCAAGTCCGGAAAAGCAGCGGAGCAGTGTACTCTTTCCACAGCCGGACGGCCCCAGCAGGGTCACAAATTCACCCTGCTCGATATTCAGATTGATCCCTTTTAATACATGGGCGTCGCCAAAACGCTTATGGATATTTTTAAATTCTATGTATGACATGTATTTTCACCTAACCCCTTTTCTTATTCTGAAACTTGAATACCGCCTGCGAGATCACCAGTGTAGCGGTAAACATGATGATTACGATCACGCACTGGTACTGGAGCACGATCACACGGCTGTTGTAAAGAAGCATCTGCACGGTTTCGAATTTATTTCCCGCAATGATCTTGATGATGGCAAAATCACCGAATACGGTAGACAAGGCCAGCAGCGAGGAAACCAAGATCCCTGACAGCATGCTCGGAAGCACGATGCGCACAAACGCGTACAGCTTGCCTGCGCCCAGGATCTCGGCCGCTTCCAGAAGCTGCGTCACGTTGATCCCGTGCAGGTTGTTCCGGATCCCCTGGTAGACGAAGGGCAGGATGGAAATACTGTAAATGCATACCAGCATGACCATTCTGTTGGAAAAAATCGTCGGTGTCCCCGCGTAAAGGGCCAGTACCGGGATGGCAATGATAACGCCCTTCAGCGAATTGGGCACCATACAGATTGCCTGAATGTATTTTTCCAGCTTCGGATAATAGACCACCGAAGTATAAAGCGCCAGGATCACCACTACGTTGCAGATGAGGATCGGCGGGATACTGATCAGCACGCCCCGCAGGATCGCGGGCCACAGGTTCGGCTCCGTGAATGCCTGTCCCCAGTATTTCAAAGTCCAGCCTGCGGGAAGGAGCTTGGTCCAGCCCACGGTAAAGGAATAGACCAGAGTCGCGATAAAGGGGATCAGCAGGAAAATACTTGTCAGTGTCAGCACAACATAAGGAAATGTTTTCTTCCGTTTCATGATCCGCTCCCTCCTTTATACAGCAGTTTTTTCAACAGGTTGCAGCCGCAGATGACGGCAAGCATGATCACGATCATCCAGATCGCCAGTGCGGAACCCATTTCCCGCTGGGGAGTCATTTCCCCGGTGAACATGGTCGTGATCTTGACCGGAAGCAGCGGGATACTGGTGGTCACCAGAAGGAGTACGGTCGCGTATGCCGTGATCGCGTTGGCGAACAGGAGCGCAAAAGTATCCAGAAGGCTGGGAAGCATGACAGGAATACCGATCTTTGTCCAGAATTTGAACGTAGACGCCTCCATCAGCTCTGCCGCTTCCTTCCATGCCGGCTGGATCGCCTGGAATGCCGGAACCAGCATCAGACTGCCCAGGGGAAGCTGGAAGTATACAAACATCAGCATCAGCCCCTGCATGGAATACAGCTTGAATACCGTCGCCAGTTCAATCCCGATGGCTTTCAGCGCCAGCACAAAAATACCGGTATTGCCTAAGATAACAACAAAGGAAAAATATAATGGCAGACCCGCGAAGTTTGACACCATATTCAGCAGGGACAGAATGCGTCCCTGGCCTTTCTGCCCCAGTTCATTTATCGAATACGCGATCAGGAAGGACAGGATCAGTCCGATGATCGTAGAGAGAAATGACAGGTACAGGCTGTTTTCCGTAGCGACCCTGTAGACAGAGTCTGTAAATATTGTCTTGTAATTATTCAGCGTAAAGGTTCCCGTCTCCGGCATCATAAAGCTCTGTTTGATCATACTCAGGATTGGCAGAAAAATGAACAGAGCGGCCAGGATCAGCAGCGGAACCATTGTCCACAGATTTTTGATCTTATATTTTGTTTTCATACGATGTCTCCCTATCGCGGCGAGGCCCGGCATGCCGCCGGACCCTCTGCCCTTCAGCAGTCTTACTGTACCAGAGGAAGCACTTCCCTCTCCCACAGCTCTGCAATCTTCGTACATGCCTCATTCAGGCTTTCCACGTCGGAAATATTGGTGCAGTTCTCATACAGGTCGTCGCTCAGCAGGATTTCCGCCACTTCCTCCGGAAGCTCCACGCCTTCCTTGGTCGGCCTTGCATAACCCTTCGCGCGGTCGATGGCGCCTTCATCGCTGCAGAGATATTCGATCGTCAGTCCCGCCGCGTTTGGACGGGCAGAATATTTGTTGATGATCTGCGCATATCCGTTTGTAACAGAGCCGTCGGAGGGAATCGTGATATCCAGCTTCATATCCGGATTTTCCGCTACAATATTGTCCCGCCATGACAGCACGGAATAGTCATAATTTCCGACACAGCATACCATCTCGCCGCTTGCCAGCCTTGCGGATGAGGTGTCGCCCGTATCCAGCCTTCCGGCCTCCGCCAGCTCTTTGAAGTAGTCGATCCCCGGCTGTACGTCATCCAGAGAACCGCCGTTCGCGATCGCGCAGGATAATACAGCCACCTGAGAAGCCGCGCCTGCAAGAACATTTCCTACGGATACCAGATAATCTCCATCCTTCACCTCTTCCCAGGAAGCCGGGCATTTTCCGCCGGTGGATTCCGTGTTCGCGATAAACGCGAGGGAGCCTGTGTAGGTCATGACCCAGCGGCCTTCCGGATCCTTCGCCCAATCCGGGAACTGGTCCCAGGTGGAAGCCTTGAAGGAACCGATCACATCCTGCTTGATTGCTTCCGGCGTCATGGAAAGCCCGATATCCCCGACGTCTTTCGTGGGATCGTCCTTTTCCGCCGCGAACTGCGACAGCTCTTCCGCCGATGTCATATCCACATCCCCGTGAGTCAGGCCGTATGTGGTGTTGATCCCTTCCCAGGAGCCCTTCCAGTTCGCCCAGTCATCCGGCATGCCCACAGACTGGATGTCGCCTTCCTCCTGAGCCTTGGAAACCAGATCAGCCAGGGACATTTCCTCTCCGTTGAGCTCCACCTTCGCGTCCGGGTCTACCTCCACCTCGGGCATGGGCGCATCGTTCTTTTTCTCTTCTCCCCCGCCGCAGCCTGCCAGCATGGACACTGCCATCGCTGATGCCAGAATTACACTCAATAACCTTACTCTCTTTTTCATTGTTGTCTCCTCCTTTGAGTACATGAATCTATTGATCCTTTGTGTCTATTTGCAAGCGAATCTTTCTCCGCCTGTTTTCTTTGATACCGAGCCGTTCCTTGATCCTGCTTCTATTCTTCATATTCTTTTGAAACGATTTTTTACCGGTTTTCCCTGTCCCGTCCGTTCCTCACGCCAGGGCGATCTCCTCCAGCCCCATCATCTCCCGGGACGCCGGAATGTCCATCAGCCGGCAGAGCAGCGGCGCCACATTTAATTGGGAAATAGAATTCTCCTCGAACCGTCCAGCCTTGACCTGGCTGCTGAAAATATACAGCGGCGTGTCCCTCTGTTCCGCGTCGGTGCCGCCGTGGATCCCAAGCGTATTCATTCCATGGTCCGCAGTAATGACAATCTGATAGCCTTCCTTCATCCAGCCCTCCATCAGCAGGGAAAGGATGACATTCGCCTTTCCAATGGCCTCCTCGTATTCTCTGCTCCCCGCGCCCCTGAGGTGTCCCTGGTAATCAATCCCCATGGGATGGTACAAGATAAAATCCGGGTCGTACTGTTTTCTCAGGTACTCTCCGTCCGCAAAGAGGTGGGAATCCGGATAATCGTCTTCCCAGTAGTAGATCCCCGCGTCGATCATGCCTCCGGCATGGATCCGGATCCGATCCCGGTCCGTCCGAAACGGCGCGTCATTGTACAGCTCGCTGACCCAGGAATAGGCCGCGGCTGCCGTGAAGCCTCCCTGTGACTTGCACAGGGAAAAAATACTGTCGCACTCCAACACCCGGACGGTCTCATTTGCCGCGATGCCGTGCATACAGACCGGAAGACCGGTCAGCAGCGTGGCGTACATGGGCCTGGATAAGGACGGCAGCTCCCCGCGGATCTTGTACTTCGCGCCCTTCTCATAATCGATCAGGTGCTCCAGATACCCCATGTTTCTTGTCCCCGCTTCATACTGGCACGCGTCCAGCAATACAAATATTGTTTTTCTCATCAGCATCCCCTCCTCTATCCGTTTTTTATTCCACAGTGGAAAATGAACCTGTGGTCGCCTTGCCGTCGTTGATCCTCTTGATCTCCGCCGCGTCCGCCTTGTATTGATGCATCTCATCCAGCAGTCCGTTCTGCTCCTGTTCAATGTCTGCCAGCTGGGTATAACAGAAGCCACAGATCAGATCCGAAGCATAGATGTCGCCGATCAGCCGTTCGTAAACCTCAAGAAACGCCTCCGGACCGTCCGCGCCCGTATAGCCCCAACTTGTATTGCCGTCGCCGTTTCTGCACGAATCTGCTTCTGCCGTACCGAATGTATTCGCATCAGCTCCGGCCGTGTTTTCTGCTTCCACGCTGACTCCGGCCGTACTGTCCGCTTCTTCTCTGCGCTCTTCCTCTGCCGTCCGGATGGCAACGCCTCCGATCTCGGTCAGCATGACCGGCTGTCCTTCGTAGGAAAATCCTTTTGCAAACAGGGGCCTTTCCACAAGTCCCGACAAGCCCTCCAGGCTCCTCACCCCCGCGCGGAAGCGTGCCTGCTGCCCGGTGTCGCCCTGTTCGCCGTGTTTATAGGTATGGAACGCGCAGATATCATTTTCCGTCATTTCCCAGCCGTCGTTGGCGATCACCAGCCGGGTATCGTCCAGTCCACGCGCCATATGGTACATGGCCCTTGCGAAATGCTGCTGCCGGCTGTCATCGTATACGCGGGGAACTCCCCAGCTTTCATTCATCATATTCCAGAGCACGATGCAGGGATGGTTGTAGTCCCTCTGGATCACCCGGGTCCATTCCTCGGCAAACACCGTCGCCCCCTGGGGGGTGAAGCTCCAAAAGCTTGCCATGCTCTCCCACACGAGGAACCCCAGCCTGTCCGCCCAGTAGAGGAAAACCGGATCTTCCACTTTTTCATGCTTCCGACAGCCGTTGAACCCCATCGCCTTCGCTTTGCGGATATCCTCCGCGTATTCCTCCTGGTCCGGCGCGGTCATCAGTCCGTCCTTCCAGTACCCCTGATCCAGCAGAAGCTTCTGATAATAGGGCTGGTTGTTCAGGTAAACCCTGCCGTCCTGAACATGGATCTTGCGCATTCCGAAGTAGGTCTCAATGCTGTCCCTGCAGTCGTCCCCATCCCTGAGCCTTGCCTTCACGTCAAATAAGTAAGGATGCTCCGGCGACCAGTACCACCCGGTAAAGTGAAACGCGCCGCAAAGCGCTTGATTCCGGAACACATCCACAATGATCTTTCCTCTCTTGTTTATTCCTTCTATGCTCCCCGTATACACCTTACTGCCGCGGAATCGGATGTCCAGCTCCAACTGGCAGGTATCCGGCGTATCATCTGATACCTGATAGGTGATCTCCACCGTTCCCTGATCAATGTCCGGAGTAAAATGTATCCACTCCATATGAGCGCTGTCCACAGGCTCGATCCAGACCGACTGCCAGATGCCGCTGGACTGAGTATACCAGATGAACTGTCCCTTCTCCTTCCAGTACTGCTTTCCCCGGGGAATGCTCTCGTCTGTCAGATAGTCCACCGCAGACACTCTCAGATGCTCTTCGACCCCGTTTAAAAAATCTGTGATATCAAATGTAAAAGGAGTCTGGCCGCCCTGATGAGTGCCTGCGCACTGGCCGTTCACCCATACGCCGCACCGGTAATCCACCGCGCCGAAATGCAGCAGAATCCGCTTGCCTTCCCAATCCTCCGGAACCGTAAACTGTCTCTCATATAAAATGGTATCTGAAGTCAGATTCCTGCCGATACCGCTGAGCCGACTCTGGGGTACGAAAGGCACCTGAATCTGCAGCTTTTCCGCCCTGAGCCTTTCATAAAAATCCCATGTGCCATTTAAACTCTGCCATTGCTCCCGCACAAAGTCCGGACGCGGATATTCATTTCTCATATGCTCCACCTGTTCCTTTTTTAATTTCTGTTTTTTTGAAATTTATGCATATTATTTTCTACATCAAAATTCATTTTTTTGAAATTCGGACAAATCATATTTTCAGTTTTATTATTTTAAGCATTATTCCATGATTTATTTCCATTTTTCTGTTTTATTTTTTCTAACCTTTATATATCTTTTTGCTAGATTTTATATTTTTACTATACTCTCCATTTCTCCTAAATGCAATTACTTTTTGTTGAAAATATCAATTTCAGTTCATTTTCACAATTTATTTATTGTCATTTTGTGCAATATTCCTTGACAAACCATTTTACTCTATTTATAATGTAATAAATGCTTTTTATTTCTTTATTTCAAAATATTTATTTTGTAATACTTTTACTATTTTTACTACAATATTTTCGAAAGGAATATGATCATGTCAGCAATCCAAAACACCCCAAAAGTAATCGGAGAAAAAAAACTGGAACTCAACCTGGCTGTATCCGGCCACAAGGAGCATATTGTCGCGATCGGCAAAGCCTTATCTTCCCCGGTCCGAATCGACATTATGAACCTGATCAAGACCAAACCCTTATCCCTGCAGGAGATCTCACGGCTTCTGCAGATCCCGCTGTCCTCCACAGCCATGCACATCCGCTGCCTGGAGGATGCCGGGCTGATCATCACGGAAAACCAGCCCGGTATCCGCGGTTCCATGCGGGTCTGTATGTGCCATATCCTTTCCTTCCATCTGGAAGCATATGACACTGACATTGATTCCGCCGACCACTCTTTTCTATATGATATGCCCATCGGCAGCTATTACAATTTTGATGTCAGCCCCACCTGCGGTCTGGCCGGTATCGATGGGATCATTGACTGCTTTGACAACCCGGTCTCCTTTTATTCCGCAGAACGCGGCAGCGCGCAGCTCATCTGGTTCAACCATGGATTTCTGGAATACCGTTTCCCGAACAAGGTCAACAGCCTGCTGACCCTGCAGGAGCTTTCCTTTACCCTGGAGCTCTGTTCCGAGGCACCCGGATACAGCGAGGACTGGCCTTCGGATATCACATTTTCTATCAACGGACAGGAGGTCGGGACCTATACGTGTCCCGGAGATTTCGGCGTGAGAAGAGGAAAGCTGACTCCGGATATCTGGCCCATGGGCCGCACCCAGTACGGACAGCTGACCACCATATCACTGCGCCCGGACGGCGGATATATCAATGAGATGTCGGTCAATCCTGCCGTCAATCTGAATACGATCGGTCTGACGGAGCACCCTTATATCTCATTTAAGATCTGCATCAAGCCGGATGCGAAGAACCTGGGCGGGGTGAATATCTTCGGAGAAAAATACGGAGATTATCCCCAGGGAATCTGCATGAGAGTTGTATATTGAAATGGTATGATGTTGGTTACATGATGTTGGTTACATGGTGTTAGTTACATGCCGTTTTCAAAGGACGGCATATTTATCTGGCGCGCGGCGTCAAAGTACCCTGGAAGTATGAGAGTTCTCTATACCCCAGGGTACTTTCCATATCAAATCATTAAATTTCGTATTTTTTCATTTCTTCTACAGTTAATACCCGCCCCCGTCTTTTAGAAAGTGAAATCGCCTCCCGCAGACGGTAAACAACTTTCTCTTCTATAAGTATCCTATACCCGATCTGCAACGATCTGGTTACAGGTCACACCTTGACCAGGCGTGCCCTGTAACTCAGGCCGTCATTTTAAATTGCCTACGGCAATGGACGGCCTGAATACCAGCTCTTATGTGCATCCTCCCAACCAATCAGCGTGGTGATTGGTCGGGGTGTGACATGTAACACGATCTGTACATTTATTCCCTTCGGGTCTAATACCCCGCAGCTTGCTGCGTAACGAAGGGCGAAGCTGGGGCTAATACCCCGCTCCTGCAAGAATTGCAGGAGGCAAATGTCCAGTGGACATTTGAGTGCTTGCACCGGGGAAGTTTATTTTATATGTCTGGGCTTTTACTTGCGTAAGCCCGCATCCAATGTTATGATTATCAGTGCATATTTTCATTAAAATGCGGCTTCGGGAAACAGCAAAGGAAAACGTCCGAAACGGATCTCCCTCTTTTCTGCTGTTCTGCAACAGCCGCAAAAATAAAATGATTGGAGACCTGCCAGCTTGCGTACAAGAAAACAGATTCGAAAAGATTTAAAGGCACGCGCCAAAAAAACATTAAAAAAGCACTACCGCCTGTTCCTGCTGCTTTGTGTCATATCGTCCATACTCGGCGGGCAGTCCGTCATGTCGGGATTCGGTATGAATATCCAGGAAGCGGATGTATCACAGGCAAGCGTCACATTTACCAACACCATCATCAATTCCTTTCTAAATTATACCATGGAGATCGCGGAGAGCAACTTTGCGGATCAAAAACAGCAGGTCCGCGAAACGGAAAAGCGGTATGTGGAGGATTCGCTGGTCAATCCCGGCGCTGCCCTTGGGCGGAGCCGCGGCGTATTTGCTTCTGTCGTCAATAAGCTGTCCTCCGGAGCGTATCTTCTGACCCTGACGGTGGGCATCCGCTCCCTGGCCGGAACCGACAGCGGCGCCATTGTGGTCATGCTTCTGGGAGCGCTTCTCCTGGTGTTCCTGATCCAGATCTTTGTGGTCGGAGTATACCGGACCGTGATGCTGCGGATGTTTCTGGAGGGCCGCTGCTATGAAAAGGTGCCCGCCCAGCGGGTGTGGTTTCTGCTGCGGGTCAAAAAATGGTGCCACGTGGGAATCGCGCATTTTGTGACAGGACTTTTGAACTCCCTCTGGTCTCTGACGATCGTGGGCGGCATCATCAAGGCTTATTCCTATTATCTGGTGCCCTGCATCCTGGCGGAAAATCCGGACATCCGGACCATGGACGCGATCACCCTGTCGCGGACGCTGATGTACGGCCATAAGTGGGAGTGCTTTGTGCTTGAGCTCTCCCTCCTTGGCTGGGAAATGCTCGGGATCCTGACCTTCGGCCTTTCCAATATCTTCTTTACCGTTCCGTATAAGACCGCGGTGCTGGCAGAGTACTATGCAGAGCTCCGCCGCCTGGGCCGTGAGCGCGAGATTGAGCAGACAGAGCAGCTGCATGATACATATTTATTTGAAACCGCGGATCCTCTGATGCTGGAATTTACTTATTCCGATGTGTATGAGGAGTACGGCAGAAAATTGCCGGAGGCCGCGAAGCTGGGAGGCATTCAGAGATTTTTGGCAGATGTGTTCGGAGTCACGTTCCGGCGGAATAAAGCGATTGAGGTACTGGAGGAGCAGCAGAGTCTCCGCTTCCAGCTGGAATACGACAAAAAGGCAGCGGAAGGGCTGGTATATCCCACCAGGCTGTACCCCATCCCGGAACATAAAAAACGGAAATGGATCGCCAGTCAGAATTATCTCCGGTACTATTCCATCTGGTCCGTGATCCTGATCTTTTTCACACTGTCCTTTGCCGGATGGCTGTGGGAGGTGAGCCTTCACCTGATCACGGACGGAGAATTTGCCAACCGCGGAGTCATGCACGGTCCATGGCTTCCGATCTATGGATGCGGAAGCGTCATGATCCTGCTGCTGTTAAATAAGTTCCGCACAAAGCCGGCAGCAGAATTTGTCCTTGCCATCATCCTCTGCGGATGCGTGGAATATTTTACGTCCCTTTTCCTGGAATCCCTCCACGGCGGCACGAGATGGTGGGATTATACCGGGTACTTCCTCAATCTGCACGGCAGGATCTGCGCGGAAGGGCTGCTCACCTTCGGCATCGGCGGCATGGCTGTGGTGTATGTGCTGGTGCCCTTCCTGGACGGAATGTTCCGGAAGCTTCCCGCCAGAACCCTGATGGTGACCGCATGTATATTGGTGGCGGTCTTTGCGGCGGATCAGCTGTATTCGGTGAAATATCCCAATGAAGGGAAGGGGATCACGGATTTTCAGGAGGTAACGGTGGGGAAATCGGGATTTGCCGGAAGGCAGATTGTCATGTAAGGTATTTCACCGGAACAGGGCTGTCATCCGGCAGCCCTGCTTTCTATTTAAGCGCAGGATATCCAGCCCGGCCATATCCAGCTCATAGATGTTCGCATAGCCGTCATTCGCCCTGGAGCATGCCCATTCCTTTGCAAGCTCTATGCTTTCCGTACAATAAAATCCCCGGCCATAATCATTTGTAGTCTTTCCCTTTCCAAACTCCGGTTTTTCAATGATATTCTCCGAACCATGGCAGATTCTGATCATATTTGTATCCATAACATCTCCCCTAAAAATTTTTATCTGTGCGGTTTTTGCGAATGGATAAGTGGGCTGGATGCTCTAAAGAGCCGTAATCATGGCGGCAGCGTTTTTGACTGCCGCCATGCACGTTTCACAGAGTCCTCGCCCCGAAAACAGGATCGGCAGTTTAGTCGTCCTCTTCATATAAAAGCGTGATCAGGTTCAGCAATTTATCGAGTGAGATCCCGCTTACCCGGGCAATCTCTATTGCTTCTGAAAACTTTTCTTCAATTTTCTTCTGCTGTTCTTCCAGATAAAAATCCTGATTCTGCGCCGATACATAGCAGCCTTTTCCGGCCGTGGTTTCAATAAAGCCGTCCTCCTGCAGCGTGGAATATGCTTTTTGGACAGTCAAAATGCTGATATGCAGAGATTTTGCCATCGCCCGCACAGAAGGGATCGCTTCGCCGGCCTTCAATTCCCCGCTCATAATTGCCGATTTGATCTGTGTGGCAATCTGCTCGTATAAAGGGCGGCTTGCCTTATTGCTCACTACAATCTCCAAATCCTCACCGCCATTCTGTTTTATGGTGTGTTGTCAACGTAAGCACAGTATAAGACATAAGAACTTTCTTGTCAATAGCGGTGCAGGCTGCGCGGCTCAGGAAGCGCACATTCTTGTTACATGTCACACCCCGGCCAGTAACACATTCTTTTTAAACCGTCTTTGCTCCTGTCATATACTTGCCGGAGAACCGTTTTTTTCGTATACTTTATGAAACGGCCGAATGGCATAATGGGATGCCCTTGGGTATACTTTTGCACACAGGTAAACATCTGCTTTTCCATTTTCGAAGAAGCAGGCTAATGGATTCTATGAGCATGCTCGAGAGTGCTCGCTATTGATGGGAGGTTATTCGAAAAATGACAGCGTTTTCTCATACAAATGGTTCTTTGAGGACGGGATTGCCAAGGTTCCAGACAATAAATATGTATAAAATGAAAAATGGAGGCGCAAAGCACAGCACCTCTTCCAAGTCCGGCAAAACTGCCGGAACCAGCGGTTATTCCGGACTGAACGGAATTTCTTCCCTTGCCGGGCTGACCCGATTCAGCAGCGCAATGGCAGCCGCAGGATCTGGCGGGCTGATCAACTCCGCAGCGCTTGGAAGCCTTGCCGGAATGAACAGCCTCTCGGCTCTTGGCTGCTTTACCGGAATGAACAGTCTCTCGGCTCTTAGCAGCCTTGCCGGGCTTTATGGTTCTGCTGTACTGGGCGGCCTCACAGGAGTAAATGCGTACTCCGGGTCAAATGGACTGGCAGGTTTAAACAGCTATGCCGGACTGGCTGCATCACGGACAGCCGGAACGTCCGGAGGGAGATGGAGTTCATATTCCTCACTGCCGCCCGGCGATGCTTCGGAGACAACCTGGCTGGGCTATACGATCGATGTCGATGAAGATGTGTTCGGCGAGACGTGGGAGCAGGTAGATAAACTGCCCGGATACTATGAACTGAAAGACAATAGCCCCCTTTCCTGGATGGGGATTGACCCCGATCTGGAATTTCGTTTTTACCATGCAGCCGAATCCACGGAGGACGATCCGGTTCTGGTCGCAAGAGGTGCTGACGGACAAGGAAGGGTATTTGAGCAGAAGATTCATCTGAACAGAATCAATCCCTACAATGCCACCCGAATGGAAATGAAAGCGCTGACAACTTATTATAATCCAGAAAATAAAGATATCTCGATTCCGTTTCTTGACTATTACGAGAATCCAAAAATGGATGACCGGTTTGATTACATCAGCAGCCTGCGCTCCGCGATCTTAGCCAGCAGGACACTCGGATTTGTGCGGCAGGCCAGGCAGTATGAGGACGATATTAATTTTTTGCTCCGAGTCACTAAAAACCAGGCTTCCCCGAATACAGCAGGACTCAATGCGGCAAAGGATAAGCGAAACCTGGAACTTTGCACCAGCGCTGCCCGGGAACGCTTTTTATCCAATTTGTCCAGGAAGTGTTCGGACGAGGATCTATTAGAGCAGTTTTGGTCTTAAAAAGGAAGGAACTGTCTTAAAATAATGTATATAGATCGTGCAGGATCTACATACTATTTTGAGACAGTTCCTAAACTCCCCCGCAGTATATATTGCACTGCGGGGGAATCTCATTGTCACGGTTCACTGGCCAGCCAGAGTAGTATATACTCGCGGCCTGTGAAATCTGGCGCGCAGTATAACATCTCATTTCTATCGCTTGATATCAAAGTTCATATTCATCAGGTTCCGGATCGCGGCCGCGTCATCCGTGATGTTGGCATCCCCCCGGATCGTGTGCTTTAACGCGCTGCTTGCGACCGCAAAATTCACCATATCCATCGGCTTGTAATCGTTCATCATGGCGTAGATCAGGCCGCTGGCAAACGCGTCTCCGCCGCCTACCCGGTCCAGGATGTTGAATGTAAACTGCTTACTCTCGAAGGTATGTCCTTCATACCACATGTATGCTTTCAGGCTGTTTTCACTGCCGCTGTGGGCATAGCGGACATGCCGCGCGATACATTTCAGGTTGGGGAATCTCCTGATAAATGCCCGAAATACCTCGTCCTGCTGCTCATAACCCGGCTGGAGCGGCACGCCGTCCTTCCAGTCTCCTTTGCTGTGGTCCGACTCATCCCGCCACAGATGATAAGGCTCAATTCCAAACAGTACGTCAACATACGGCAGGCATTCCGTACAGAAATCCCTTGCCTCCTCCCACGACCAGAGCGTACTTCGGAAATTTCCGTCAAAGCTGATGATCATATTCTTTTCCCTTGCCGCTTTGAGACACTGCAGGATCATTTTTTTGCAGTTTTCTCCGAGGGCAGGGGTGACGCCGCTTAAATGCAGCCATGTAAAGCCTTCCAGCAGCGCGTCAAAGTCATAGGAATCAAAGTCGTATTCCGTGATCGCGCTGTGCTTGCGGTCATAGGTCACCTTGCTGGCGCGGATTCCAAACCCGGTCTCCAGGTAGTAGGTCCCCAGCCGGTGCGTGGGGGTCTGCTCCGGAGTGCTTAAGATTACGGGCGTGCAGTGTACATCGTTGCTCCGCAGCATCCGGATCGCGCTTTTTCCCAGGCTGTTGTTCGGCACGACCGTAAAAAATGTACTGTCGATCCCCAGGTTTGCCAGCGCCAGGGCAATGTTTGCCTCGCTTCCGCCATAGCTGGCCTCAAAAGCGGATGCCATCCGGACCTTTTCGTAGCTCGGCGGCGTCAGGCGCAGCATGATCTCACCAATCGTAATAAACCTGTGTTCGTTCTGATTTTCTGATAATAACGGGTTGTTGTGTTCCATGGAAATCCCTCCTACTACAATATTGATAAACATACCAGAAAAAACAGGCTTTTGCAGATAAAGTAATCTGCACAGTCTGTTTTTTCTGACCGCTGCTGCTTCTCAACTGGTTCTTAATACTCCAGATAAGCCCCCTTCATCGGGCTTGCCGCATGTTCGCTGAACAGGCGGAGCACGCCCTTTTTGTACTTCGGCTCACGAGGCTTCCAGTTTTTGCGACGCTCCTCCAGCACCGCCGCCACTTCCTCCATGGTCCTGCGCTCTCCCGCGATCCCTATGATATTCAGCTTCCGCTCTTCCACATCAATCTCGATCAGATCCCCTTCCTCTACAAGCGCGATGGGGCCGCCGTCCACAGCCTCCGGGCTGCAGTGTCCGATCACCGGACCTGTGGATGCTCCGGAAAACCGTCCGTCGGTGATCAGCGCGATGCTTTTTCCCAGCTCCTTGTCGCTGCTGATGGCTTCGGATGTGTAGAACATCTCCGGCATGCCGCTGCCTTTGGGACCTTCGTAACGGATAAATACGGCATCCCCTTTTTCGACCTTGTGCTTCAATACTGCGTCCAGGCATTCCTCCTCACTGTCAAATGGCCTTGCCCTAAGAACGGCCTTGAACATTTCCTTCGGACATGCGGTGTGCTTGATGACCGCGCCCTCGGGAGCCAGATTTCCTCTCAGGATGGCAATGCTTCCGTCCGTTCCGATGGCATCCTCATAGGGCCGGATGATGTCCTCTTTTTTCAGAGAAACATGATAGCGGGCGTTGAAATCCTGGAGCCACGTTTCACATCTCTCATAGAATCCGTTTTTCTTTAACTCCTCCAGATTTTCTCCCAGCGTCTTTCCGGTCACGGTCATGGCGTCCAGATGAAGGTGGCCTTTGATCTCCTCCATGATCGCCGGTACGCCGCCCGCATAGTAGAAGCATTCCGCCGGCCACCGCCCTGCCGGACGGACATCCAGAAGATAACGGGCATTCCGGTGCAGCCGGTCGAAGGTGTCCCCGGTGATCTCAATGCCGAATTCATGCGCGATCGCCGGAATGTGCAGCAGGCAGTTTGTACTTCCGGAAACCGCCGCGTGCACCAGGATCGCATTTTCAAAGCTGTCCATGGTCACGATGCCACTGGGGCACATATTGGGCATGGCTGCAAGCTTTACCGCCTGCGCGCCCGCTTCTCTGGCAAATGTGAGCAGGTCCGGGCTGGTGGCGGGCATCAGCGCGCTTCCCGGAAGTGCCAGTCCCAGGGCCTCGGCCATGATCTGCATGGTGGAAGCCGTGCCGATAAAGGAGCAGGCGCCGCAGCTCGGACAGGCATTGCATTTCGCCCAGTTCAGCTTTTCCTCGTCAATCTCGCCCCGCTGGTATTTTGCGCTGTACATGCCAAGCTGCTCCAGCGTCAGCATTTCCGGTCCTGCGTTCATCGTGCCTCCGGGCACCACCACAGCAGGTACATCCACCCTTGCCAGCCCCATCAGATTGCCGGGCAGTCCCTTGTCGCAGCTTGCCAGATAGACGCCCGCGTCAAACGGGGTCGCATTGGCGTGGATCTCAATCATGTTGGCGATCATCTCCCGGCTTGCAAGGCTGTAGTTGATGCCATCGGTTCCCTGGCTTTCCCCGTCGCAGATGTCTGTGCAGTAATACCGCGCGCCGTGTCCACCGGCTTCCTCAATTCCTTTGCGCACTTCCTCCACCAAGATATCCAGATGGCCACTGCCCGGATGGCTGTCGCCGAAGGTGCTCTCGATCATCACCTGGGGCTTCGACAAGTCCTCCGGCTTCCAGCCGGTCCCGATCCGCAGCGGATCCAGCTCCGGCGCGTTCCTGCGCATTTCCTGACTTCTCAGTTCCATGATTTTTTCCTCCTCTATGATTAGCTTACGCAAAAAATGATATGATCAGCGCCACAACAAATCCCGTTCCGCCTACCAGTGTTTCCATGATCGTCCAGGTCTTTAATGTAGTTTTTTCATCCATCCCGACCAGAGACTTCACCAGCCAGAAGCCGGAGTCGTTAAAGTGTGAGCATACGGTCGCCCCGCCTGCCACTGCCGCCGTCGTACAGGCCAGATACAGGGGAGACAGATCCGCGATCCCCGGCATGGCGGCGATAATTCCTGCTGCCATCGTCATTGCGACGGTTGCGGAGCCGACGCAGATCCGAACCAGAGCGGCTACAATAAACGCGACTACTACGATCGGAAGGTTTGCGGAGGATACCGCGTTTCCAATCAGGTCGCCCAGGCCGGAATACTGGAGCATGTAGCGGAGCACGCCGCCGCATGCGGTTACCAGCAGGATCAGTCCGGTGGGTTCCAGTGATTTTGTCATGATCTTTTCCAGCTGATCCATATTATAACCATGTTTCAGCCCCAAGATCAGCATGGCCGCGATGGTTGCGATGAGCAGCGCCACAAACGGCTCTCCCAAAAATCCGAAGATCGGAGCCAGCCCGCCAAGCGCCGGGATCACCCCTGCCATGGAATCCAGAATGATCAATACCAGCGGAATCAGGATGATGCCTACGATGGTCCAGAAATTCGGAAGCTTGGATTCATCAAAGTCTTCCTGCTTTGCCACATGCTCCGGAACGGGAACCATATATTTATTTCCGCAGATGGATCCCCATACCGGGCCTGCTACGATCATGGAGCAGATCCCGCAGAAGATTCCTACCAGGATCACCCAGCCCAGTTCTACCTCCAGCATGGTCGCTACCAGCACCGGCCCCGGTGTGGGCGGGATGAACGCATGCCCTACCGCAAGCCCGGCCAGAAGCGGGATCGCGTAAAACAGGGAAGACCGGTTTGTCCTCTTTGCAAGTGAAAACGCAAGCGGGATCAGGATGATCAGTCCCGCGTCAAAGAATACCGGCATCGCAATAACCAGACCCGTAATGCCCAGCGCCCAGGCCGCCTTCTTGTCGCCGAACCATTTTACCATACTGACGGCCAGCGTCTGCGCGCCTCCCGATGCTTCCAGGATGGCGCCGAACATAGAGCCAAGCCCTACCAGCAGCGCGATTCCTTTTAATGTGTTGCCGATGCCGTCGTTCACGGCTGTTACAATATTATCAAAGGGCATACCCGCCCCAAGACCGATCACGATCGCTCCCACCAGGATGGAAACCATTGCCTGTACCTTAAATTTGATGATCAATAATAGTAATACCGCCAGCCCTATGATTGCGGCCAAAACCAATCTGGTTGGATTTAATTCCATTGCTTCACCAGCCATAATATGTACCTCCTCAATACTCTTATATTCTTTTTCAAAATTTGATGCCGGACGAAACGCCCAACGCCTGCAGATGAATCTGCAATCTGCCTCTCAATCATTGCTTTTACACTTCACATAACATCTGACGTCTTATGTTATCGTGAAAACATCATATCATTTCGCATTTTCGCTTTCAATACATCTGATGTTTTTCTTTTCATTTCTATCAATTACACAAAAAAAGAATGGTTTCTGTACTTCAGATTCCATCTTTTTTGTGCATTTTATCCATTTGATTTTATGAGACGTTTAAGCGCCCCTGGATTCATCTGATGTTTTCTCTACTTTTTCTCCATTTCACGCGGATGCTGGCCTTGCAGATATACTGTCCGATTTCGAACTTTTATATACGACATTTCCGTATTTTGAGGCTGTAGAAAAATAACCGGTACAGCTGGAATTATTTTTGCGCAGTTCCTGATTCCCGGTCACGCTCTTCCATGATCTGCAGAATCGTCTGACGATTATAGGTCAGGTGCATCATCATAGCGCATCTGGCTCCTACGGAATCCCGCTTCAAGATCGCGTTGGTGATGGCCCGGTGGGTTTCCAGTGTCTCGTCCTTCAGCAGACGGTGGGTCAGATTCGCAAAGGTAAAGACCGCCGTATTGATGACCGGAACCAGGGTCTCTACGACCTGATTCTTGCTGCAGTGCGCTATGCAGGTATGAAACTCGATGTCCTTATTGATGTGGTTGCTGCCACCCACATACAGGCGCTCCGTTTCATCGCATAAGCGCTTCAGCTTTTTCAGATCTTCTTCCGCGGCATTTCTGCAGGCCAGGGCGGCAATCTCCGGCTCGATCATCAGCCGCACATCAAACAGATCCAGCGCCAGCTTATATTTGTCCTCAATCTTCCCGAAACCCAGCGGATCCTCATCCACGGAACTGGTATTGATCACATAGGTTCCCGATCCCCTGCGGACTTCCAGGATTCCCCGGGAGACCAGTCCCTTCACGGCTTCCCGGATGGTACTTCGGCCGACGCCGAACTTTTCCGCCAGTTCAAATTCATTTGGAATCTTCTGCCCGGGTTCCACAGGCTCCTGAAGGATGTAGCGCATCAGCTCATCCTCGATCCTGGCCCCGAGAGGCTTTTTTGCCATTTTATCAATATTATACATGCTTTTGCTCCCTCCGCCTTCTCACATCGCCCTGATATAATACGCGATCTGATATGGAATCCGCTCTTCTGTCTCCTCCAGATTCGTTCCCAGCAGCTCCTTGATCTTGTTCATCCGATAGATCACCGTATTCCTGTGGGTAAACATTTCCTCGGAGACGGCCTGGATGCTGCCATTGTGCTTCAAGTACAATTCCAGTGTGTCCACATAATTTGCATGGCGCTCCCGGTCATATTCCAGCAGCGGCTTCAGCGGCTCCTCCGCCATCTCTTTCAGAAGACGGCTGTCGTCCACCATATAGAGCAGGCGGAACAGACCCATCCTGTCAAAATAGAACAGATCCCGCTTCCGTTTCTTTGCCATCTGCACCGCAGCCTTTGCCCGGGCATACCCCGTATGCAGGTTGGAAATATCGTTTATGCAGCTTCCGACCCCGACGTAAAGCGGGATCTCCGGCATCCGGCGCTTTGCCCGGCGCACCATGCCTGTGACGATCTCATCCAGCACTTCCCCTGTGATGTCGTTGACCACCAGCATAAAGTCGGAATCGTAGTACATAAAATTCCCGTTGTGGGTGATCTGCTCCAGATAAACCTGCACCCGGTAGGATAATTTCTGCCGCTCCACGGTGTCCATCTCGTCCAGATGATCCGTAGTGATCAGCACCACCTGAAACGTCCCGTCCTCGTCAAAATAGGGCAGCAGCTTTTGTCTGTATTCCTCCTGGTTGGCCGGCTGCTCAATGGCCTGGATCAAAGCCCCGGAGATCTCATTATCCGCGGTTCCCTGCATGAAGATCCGGATGCTGAAGTCCTTGATCACATCCGTCAGATGGATCTCCCAGGGGATGGTCAGGAGCGGAAAATCATTTTCATTGCAGTAGTCGATCAGGTGCCGCGGGATTTCAAAAATATAGTTTCCCGTATTGATAATCAGCCCGGCCGCATGCTTTCGGATCAAATCTTCAATCAGCTTCTGCAGCTTCTCCGTGGTATCAAAGCCAAGGCCGGTAGTGACCGCCAGCTCTTTTCCCCAAAAATACTGAATGATCACTGTATCTTCTACCATATGGACCCAGCTGATGGAATTGGACCAGCCCTGTTCACCGGCAATAAAACGCATCCTGTATTGTTCCTGGGAGATGAGCATCATATCCTGTATTGTAAAACCCATTTTATCCACTCCTTTCCTTGGATTGTAATCCTGCTTCCATCCGGCAGCCATATAGGGTATCTGCCATAGATCATATATTTTTATTTTACCTGATTATAACATTTTTTGTGCTGAGAGCACATATTTTTATTCTTTTTTTAGATTTAAAATCCATTGGAAAATTTTGTGATTATGATATGATACAGATAACAGAAGGAACGGAAAAGAAACAAAAATTCTATCAAAAGGAGGCGTTTTTTATGATCACATTTAGTGCGGCAATGGAAACAACAACACGTAGTGAGATTCCGGAATGGATGCGTGAAGAGCGCTACATGTACTGCGACCAGTCAGCGGCTGAGCAGTACTCCGTCAGGAATTTCAGGATTTTGGAGAGATTGAAAAAGATATTTTCGTAAAATTGAGCGCGTGAAAAAAGGGAGCTGCCGGAGGGCGGCTTCTTTTTTGCTATAAATCTTACTCCTCTAAGGAACTGTTCCAAAATAAATTGGTGTAAAATTGAAACAACCGTTGCTTTTTCCTCCCTTCTGTGGTACACTCACATAGTCCAAAGCCCTAGTAAATACAGGCTTTGCGGCAAATCAATTCGAGTGTTCGAGACCTTCCACTCGTAAAACAAAACTAAAGGAGAACGAAACAATGAAAGAAACCAAAACCCTCAATGTGCAGTTTGTCGCACAGGCGGCCGTGATCGCCGCCATCTATGTGGTGCTGACCCTTCTGTTCGCGCCATTTTCCTATGGAGAAGTACAGGTACGTCTCTCGGAGGCGCTGACCATCCTTCCGGTATTCACCCCGGCTGCTGTTCCGGGCCTGTTCGTGGGATGCCTGCTCAGCAACATCCTGGGCGGATGCATCGTGCCGGATATTATTTTCGGAAGCCTTGCTACGCTGACCGGTGCTGTATTTACTTACCTGCTTCGCAATCAGAGCCGATTTCTGGCGCCGCTTCCGCCGATCCTGGCCAATGCCCTGATCGTGCCTTTTGTCCTGAGATTTGGGTATCAGGTACCCTTGCCGATCCCGTTCATGATGCTGACAGTGGGAATCGGAGAAGTCATTTCCTGCGGGGTACTCGGAATGATCCTGTACGCGGCCCTGTATCGATATAAGAATCTGATCTTCAAACCCGTATCCTGAGCCGTCAGGTTTTACGCAGACAGTGATATTACAAAACGGGACAGGTGCTCTCAACACCTGCCCCGTTTTTTATTCCACAACAGAATACCCCAGACCTCTTCGTAACTGCCGCCTCCTAATCCGGTTCAATGGCCCTCCGAAATATCCCGCACAATCTGTACTTGTGTAACTCACTTCACGAATCCGATAAACGTATTCCCTCCGCCGGCCGCGGCCGCGTCCATCTGCTCCATACTCACCGTAAGCTCCTGCCCGTTGTCCGGATCTATATAAGTCACCGTATCGTAGTCATATCCGGTCAGCAGGACCGCATGGCCGGGATCCGGCATCATGATCACCGGCATTCCCTTGCTGATAATATACAGCACCTGGTTCAGCGTACACCCGGTCAGATCGATCCGCTTTGCCCCAGGTACATACTGCGCCGCATATCCTTCCAGATACTGCATGCAGGCCTCGGTCGAGGACTGTCCTTCCGCCTTCTGAAATGCCGCCGCTTCGGTATAGTACACCAGATCCCGGTTTCCCTTCTCCCAGACGTAGGACTGCTCCGAGGAGATCACCACACCGGAGATCTGCTCGGCCTTCTGGATCGCGTAGGCCGCCTTGTCATAGATCGCCGCCAGCTTTCCGACGCCGTATACATAGAACTTATCCGTCTTCACTTTATCATCGAAGGAAATGGTGATCGGCTGGGTTTCCATCACCTTTTTCGGCCGCAGGATTCTGGGCGAAAAGTCCTTGATCTCATCGGCAAAGGTAAGGCGCATCTGCTTTTCCTTCAAAACCGTGGAAAATGCCTCCGCTGTCACCTTGGATTCCTTGCGTTCCTCGTTGTTGGTCACATAATCCTGCGGGATCCCTGTGTAAACGCCGTCATTTTTTGACAGGCGGTTCAGCGTCATGAACCCTTTTTCAATCAGCACATCGGAGATGAATACCCCGTCCTGCTTATAATTCTTCTTCACCTTGTTGGAGGTATCCCGGATCTCCAGCTCATACATGGGAGAAATGGCATCGCCCGCGATGGTCGTTCCCTGGTCCTCCGCGCGAAGATAGCCGCAGACAAAATCATTGTACACAAACCCCAGCGGACGCACTGCCTCGGCCGGTGTCTCTTCCTTTTTATCCTTGCCGCCGAAGCCGGAAAAATGCCATCCCTTGTCCTCCGTCTCTTCTTCCTCCCGGGAAGCGTTCACGGTGTAGGATTCTCCATTTGCCAGATTCAGCACGCAGACCTCCTGAGCCGTATTCAGCTCACCGTCCGGCTGAAACGCCATCAGGTGCCCGTCGTCCGATACCACGTACTGGCCTTCCTCCAGATTTTCCGCCAAAATCTCCTGCTTATCCTTTTCCAGATCGACCTGATACAGCACGCCGCCCGCAAGCACGTAGAGAAGCTGCTGCTCCTGGTTGAAATACACCATCTTGCCCAGCTCATCCTCCGCAATGGCAAATGCCTTTGTGCTGGGGATAAACGCCTTCTCCTGGACTGCGTTCTGGGCAATGTCAAAGTAATAGACGTCCACACCGACCTGGCCCTCGTGCTCCCCGCGGTTCATATAACCATAGACCGCAAATGTCGTATTGCCGCTGTCATCCACGCTGATGATCCGGATCTGGTGCTCGTCGTTCCGGCTTCTCGCGTCATAGCCTTCCATATTCGCAAAGCTGAATACCAGGGAGAGCTCATTCTTCTTCCGGTTGTAGGTCCACAGATCCCGATCCTGAACAAAAGAGACGACCGTCCCCTTTGCATTTGCCTCATAGGACACTTCAGACTCGGAGAGACCCAGCAAGATCCCATCCTTGTCCACGATCTTCAGATCTCCGTTGAACACCTCATTCATGGTCCGGTTATAATCCAGCAGATACATCTCCCCGCCGCTGCACCGAACCCGGAAAAATTCTCTCACATTGTAGGTTTCCGTCTCTTCCCGGTCTCCTACGGCGGTAACCTGGTATTTTGCCAGCAGGGACGTATAGACCGTGTTGCTTTCCTTGATGCTCCACTCCACCTCCGTGGACACCTCCGGCTCCAGATCGCCCCAGCAGACATGAAACAGGTTGGAATGGATGTTGACAGTCTGCAGAGTGGTGTTGTCAGCGGTCTCATCCGGCTCCAGATACCAGGCGATCTCGTCGTCCTTGTCCCCGGTAAATGTTGTTTCATGGAAATCCTTTGCGAAATCCATGCATTCCTTTATGGATAATTCGTCCTGCCGTTCGATCCGGGTATAATAGAATATCTCCTTCTCCTCATCCGAGCCGACCCGCAGCGCAACCCGCAGCACGGCTTCCTGAACGCCTTCCGGCAGGGCGCTTCCAAGCTCCAGCGTGACCTGCTCGTCAGAAAGCTCCTTGACCGCGTTCTGCAGGTAGACCTCCTCTCCGTTCAGGGAATACACCTCATAGCGGATCCCTGCGATCTCCTGCCCGCCGGCTTCCAGATACATGTCCAGAAGCCCGTCGTCCGCGATCGGCGTGATGGTATCCCGCATGGCGGTGATGTCCATTTCATTAACATAGCCTTCCAGCGCATTGACCCGCTGATTCCTCACCTGAAATGACACCCTCGGCAGATCCGGATCGCTTAAGCCCACCGTAATGTCTCTGGTCCCCTGGTTTAAGACCAGACTGCTTATGAGGATCGCCAGAACGAACACCGCGATCAGGATGCCCGCCTTTTTCCACCGGCCGCCCCTGGGCTGGTCAAGGAAGCGTTCTCCCTTCAGACGCTTTTTTTTCGGCTGGTCGATATAGGACAGCGTTTCCCGCGCACGGGCTTTTTTCGCGTCGTCATTGTTCAGCGCAGCCTTTGCGGCCCGGCCTTCGTTCGTCTTGCCTTTCCCCTGAAATTCCCTTGGCAATCTGCCCTTTTTCGTTTTTTCTGTATCAGCTGCATTCTTTGATTCTCTGGCTTTCTTCGGTTTCTCTGTACCTGATGAATTTTTTGATGCTCTGCCTTGCTTCGGCTGGTCTATCTTCTGCGGTTCCTTCCCGATCCGCTTCTTCTTCGTTTTTTCCAGTTTCACTTTATCCTGTGCCAATGTCATTTCATCTGGCTTATCTTTTTTCATGCTATATCTATCCCCTTAAAATATGACGCAGATATTTACGAATCATTGTATCTGCCCTGTTTCCTCGCAGATACGACGCAATCATCATTTCTGATCCGCTCCGTTTTCCGGGCGGATATGGGACAAGTATAACATAGTCTGGAAAAAAATACATCTTAATTTTGTTGGAACAGCAACGATGTATATCGTCTGACACTCAGCAAAATTCTAAATACCGGGGGTCATCCTTCAAAAACGCAAAGCGTTCATCGCGGAGCCCATTTTTCAGATTCTCTTTCATTTCCGTCAGAACTTCTTCTCTTAAGCCTTTAAACTTCATATGCGCATAAAGCGGCGCCTGCTGCATGCTGCCGATTTCCTCCACGCAGGAAAGCATTTCTTCCATGATCTCCAGCGCCTTCTCCTTGTCCTTTTCCTCCGCTGCCAGTTCCAGGCCGCAGACGATCTCATAGTATCTGCTCATTTCAAAAAGCCGCGCAAGCTCCCCCTGCTTTTCCACCAGCATATGCGCCCGCTCCATGTCCTGCTCCTCCATTGCCAGGGCGAGCAATCCATAAAATACTTCGCTGAGAACCATATACTCCGCATAGAGGATTTCTTCGTATGTCCTGCTTGCGTCCTGAATCCGTCCGGTCTTTGCATAGATCTGCGCCTGCTTCCTTTTCCGGTTCGGATTCTGTATGGAAAAATACTGCAGATATTCTTCCGCTTTCTCGTATTGCTCGTTCCGGATATAAGATGCGTACAGCATCTCCGCAGCCTGGATCCTGACGCCTTCCTCACTGCTTTCCAGCCCCCGGCGGTAGCATTCCAGGATATATCCGTCATACTTTTCTGAATCCGGAAGCTGCTTCATCAAGCGGTATCCGTCCAGGGCTGCCGCAAGCTGCAAAGCAAGCTGCTCACAGTTCGGATAGTTCTCTATTTTTTTCTTTGCCCACTGAAACACGGTTTCGTAACCTTCCTTCTTCATCATATCAGTGAGCTCCCGCAAGATGCTTCCAAGCTCTTCGGGCGTGAGCTCCTCCTGGAACGACAGCAGCGTATCGACCGTGATATCCAGCAGTCTGGCGATCGGAACCAGCAGCGTGATATCGGGGAATGAATTGCTGTTCTCCCATTTATTCACCGCAGGCGCGGTCACTCCGAGGCGTTTCGCCATTTCCTCCTGGGTCATACTTTTCAGCTTCCTGTGCTTCCGGATCACTTCTCCTATCTGCATTTTGAATGCCTCCTTTTTATGATTCCAATTCATAGCCTTGCCGCAAAGCGCAAGGCACCGTGAGCAGTAAGGAACTGTACAAAAAGGCAATTTATTTTTGCACAGTTCCTAATCTTTTAATTACTGACTCCATCATACCAGACATCACCGTGTTTCACAATTGAACCGTAATTAAGGAATCTTCAAAAAAGATAACCGCGGGTTATATTCTGTTGCACGCTCTGATTCAGATAAGGTTCCGAATCGTCCCGCAGTCTGCCGCTGTTTTCAGCCGTGCTGCCAATCCGTCAATCGTGCCGGACAGATATTCTGACAGCTCCCGTCCTGTCCGCGATTTTTTCGTTATTTCCTTGTCCTCCGCATGCTCATTGTCATATTGTTCAAAAAGGACCTCTGCCGCGTCTCTCAGCCGTTCCCGGATTTCCGGCAGCTCCTTCTGGAAACACATTTCCTCCAGAAGGGCATGTTCCGATTCCAGAAAAATTGGTTCGGAAAGCGGTTTCCGGGCCAGGATATGAAGAATGACCGATATAAATACAATTTCACAGAGGTTTTCCATGATATCCTTCCTCGAATACTCATAAAATGCATCGTTCTCATCCACATGTGAAGTTTCGGATGAGTCCTGGTCTCCTTCTGCCGAATGTGCTCCGCCTATCTCGCTGTCCGTCCCGCCGGACTCCATATTCCGGATGATCCCGCAAGCATACTGTTCCAGAATTTCCGCTACATAGCTCCTGGGAAATTTTTTCAAAAACCGCTGCTCCAAACGGATGCATTTTATAAACGCATACACCTTGTCGATTCCTGAAAGCCCGGAAATATCCTTTAAAACCGGATAGTCCATCGTCAGGATCGTATTCTGAGGCTGGAATTTTACATCGTACCACTTAAAAAATTCGGGAAGTCCTTTGACAAAGGTATCGTACAGGCACTCATTTTCATAGGACTGAAATTCCGGCAGGATCTCATGGTACAGCTTCAGCGCCTTCCTGGTCTTTTGTTCCACACAGGCTGCCCCCGCTTCATATGCCTGCTTTGCGGACAGCTTCTTTTCTGTAACGGTCAGCGGATGGCGGTCCGAAGCCCCCTCTATATTTCCGGACGCATCCCCTTCCTGCGGCCCCTGCCGCTCCGCCTCATGGATGCAGTACAGAACAGCCCCCATCAATTGCTCCGCCTTTTCATAGGTGACAGATGTGCTTTCATTGGCCGTATATTTTTCCGCCAGCCTGCCCACGATCGGTATCAGTTCTTCCATTTCATAATGCATACGCAAGCTCCCTCCATTGAAAACAAAAAAATCCTCCGTCTTATCCAAACAGCTCTCTCAGCGCCTCCATATACAGGTCATAATCCCATCGTTTCACTTCATCGAACCGGGAAGCTTCCCCGCGTCCCTCAGAAGCCTTGTAGCCCCTGTAGCCGGCCCGTATAGCCTGTGAAAAGATGCTGAGACAGGTTCCCTCCAGATAATCCAGGTCCCCGAAGCAGATGGTCTCGAACTGTTCCTTCATCAGATGCAGAAGTTCATCGTCCGAGATCTCGTCCTGCATCTCGTTCTTGTACAGGTAAAAAATTTCCTGCAGACGGATCATCGTTTCCGCATAGTTACTCTGGTCGATAAAATCAGAATCACAAAATTCCTCGATGATCCTGGGGACGATTCCTCCGCCGAACTCTACCCGCCTCTGCTCCCGGAGCGCATTGGCCCGCTCCGACACGATCAGCTTCGCGTCCTGTTCACTCAAGACAAGACCATACTTCTCCGTTACCCGATTCATTTCCATGACCTTCGCCATCTGTGTTTCCTGCTGCAGCAATACCATCCAGTTCTCTTCCATGGGAATCCCTCCTTGAAGTGCCTGATGTGTTAGGATTTACAATAGTTCCACATTTCCACATAGTTACTGTTTACACCCTGACCAGGCGTGTCCAGTAGCATCAGATAGTTACAGGTCACACCTTGACCAGGCGTGCCCTGTAACTCAGGCCGTCATTTTAAATTGCCTACGGCAATGGACGGCCTGAATACCAGCTCTTATGTGCATCCTCCCGACCAATCAGCGTGGTGATTGGTCGGGGTGTGACATGTAACATCAGATAACTATAACACCTCGCCAGGAGAGTTACCAGTCTTGAATTTTCGGCAATTTTGTAGTATAATAAGGATGAAAAAAAAGGGAGCGGTTTTATACCGGCTCCCTTTACAAGTTTTGACAGGTTTACATTTCTTTCTTTTCTTCAAACACAATCGTTACCTTAAACAGATCCCCGTCCAGGTACAGCTCGAACTTTCCTCCCTGCATCTCCGTCAGGCTTTTTGCGATGGACAATCCCAATCCGCTGCCCTCGGTGCTCCGGGAGACATCCCCCCGGATGAAACGCTCGGTCAGCTCATCTGAAGAAAAATTCAACGGCTGCTCGGAGACATTTTTCAGTGAAAAGAGGATCTGCTTCCCATCCTTTTTCAGATCCGCATAGACGCGGGTTCCCGGCATGGCGTATTTCGCGGCATTGTTGAAGATATTTTCCAGCACCCGCCACATACGGCGTCCGTCTACATGAATGACGGCCGGTTCCTCGGGCAGGGAAGCGACGACCTTGAGCTGCCTTGCGTCCATCTTTTCCGACAGCTCCCCGATGGTCTGGTTCAGCATTTCCACCAGGTCCACATCCATATATTCCAGCGAGATATTGCCGCTGCTCACTTTGGACGCTTCCACCACATCCTCCGTCAGCGTTTTCAGTCTCTGCGCCTTCATTTCCAAGATATCCAGATATCCCTTCACCTTGGGGTCGTCAAAATTTTCCCGTTTTAAAAGATCCACGTAATTGATGATGGAGGTCAGGGGCGTCTTGATATCGTGGGACACATTGGTGATCAGGTCGGTTTTCAGCCGCTCGTCCCGCATGCTTTTTTCCACCGCCCGCTGGAGGCCGTTTCCGATATTCTCAAGATTCTCTGACATATCCTGATAATCCCCCCCCTGGAATTTTTTGACGGGAAATTTGTAATCCAGGCTGCCTGCGGCGATCTCCTTGATCCCGTCCTTGAGCTGCTGCTTTTCCAATGCGTTTCGAATCAGGAATACCGCTGCCACAGCTTCCGCAAGAAACATCAGAAAGGCAAGCGGCGCGGGGATCCCATATCCTGCCGCCGCGCAGAACCAGTGGAAAAGGACAAATACGCCGTATGCCGCTGCCACCTTCCATAACACCTGGCGCTGCCGCCAGAATGTCTGCGCGCATCCGAAGCATGCTGCCACCGCTTTTTTGCTCCATATAAGAAGTATTCTCAGGATACTGTCCTTCCAGAGCGTGCGTCCCTTGATCCGGCGCGCCAGGGACAGCCAGCCGATCAGGAAGCAGACCGCCGTCACTGCCGTGTAAACGGAGATCACAATGACATCTTCTGTTGTCATTTCAAATCCATAATAGTAAAAGCTCCCGTCCGAAGCGTACTCTACTGCACTCACCCCGCGCCAGGCCGAACTCAGCAGGAACGTAGCCGCCAGCCAGGGAAGGAATACCAGCGCCGCGGACAGCTCCGTTTTCCATCGGTCAAAGGGATGCAGATACAGTTCGCCGTCTTCCTCCGGCCTGCGTCCCGCGGTCACGGTCAGCCAGACCAGTGCCCCAAGAAGCAGGATCACGGAAATGACCAAAGCCTTTGCCGCTTTGTTGATATAAGGCACATATTGATTATAATTTTCTGATGCCCTGCGGAAAATGTCATTGATTGGATAGGAGGTTTCCACAGCTGCCGCCACGGTATAATTCTTCCCAAGGCGATCCTCATACCAGTGGTTATGGTTTCTCCAGTATGCCCCTGCCTCCTCTTCCAGATTCAGATTGCTCTCGCACGCTTCCGAATCCGGTTTCAGGATCATATAGCGCAGATCCGCGTCATTTTTGATGGATGCCAGACTCTCCTCCACATCTTTATAGTTCTGAAACCCGGCATGATTTGTGTAAACCGCTTTTTCGTCTTCATCTACAAACAAATATATGAAATTCGTTTCTCCCTCTTTAAAGAGGCTGTATTCTTCTTTGTATTGGCTGTACATAGATGCAATGCTGTTCAGCGTATACTCCAGGCTGTCATATACCTGGGAAAGCTTTCCGTTCAGCGCCGGTATCCGATTCACAGCCGTCAGGATATTCTTCGCGCCCTCCGGGGCATATGCTTCCCGGATCTGCCCGCCGTCATATTTCCAGACATCCGTGTATAAGAGTTCTCCATCTGCGTTCCACACGAGCTTGTTTTCTCCATCCGGGATATAACCGTTTTCCAGCGCCTCTAAAAACTGCTCCTCGTCGTCAGACTCCAGGCGCAGGCCGCCGTCCGACAACTGCTTTTTGAACTCCTTCATCACATAGTAATAGTAGGTTCCGTCCGGCTTCCGGCAGACCATGATGCTGTCATCCTCATATGGACTGTAATACATACGCTCCATATCGCCCGATACGCCCCACTCCACCAGGTCCCCAAGCCTGTATTCCAGGCCGGAACGCACATCATCCTCACTGAGCTCTGCGGTATCCGTACCAGATGCGTCCTCCTCACTGAGGATCACCGTATCAGATGCAAGATCTGTATCTCCCGCGCCTTCCGCAGCCTCTGTGCTATATAAATCTGCACCATATGAACCCTCTGTGCCGTCGTCCGAACTGTACGCAGTATCTATTCCAGCGCTGTCAGCCGCATATTCCAGGATATCGATCCGTTTATCCGGATCATATTTTCCGTCCGTTTCCAGCAGCCTGGCCGCATCCACACGTTCCATTTTTGTTGCGATCGCAGACATCATATTGTTCAAAAAGCTGTCTGTTTCCTCATAGGGCCTCCGCTCTTTGCTAAATGCGTCCGCCGGTGTCACAATATCCGGGAAACCCGCCAGCAGCACAAAGCTCAGCGTCCCGATCACCGCCGTCATCAGCACGGTCAGGAGCAGCAGGAGCTTTACGGCCGCATGCCGATACCATTTCTTCATACTCTATCATCCTTTCACTCAATGTCTTTCCAGCTTTTCAATCTTATAGCCCACGCCCCAGACCACCTTCAGGTATCTGGGATCCTTCGGATTGATCTCAATCTTCTCCCGGATATGGCGGATATGTACCGCCACCGTGTTGTCCGCCCCGATGGCCTCCTCGTTCCAGATGGATTCGTAGATCTGGCCGATGGAAAATACCCTTCCCTGGTTGCGCATCAGAAGCTTTAAGATATTGTACTCAATGGGGGTCAGCTTCACCGGTTCCCCGTCCACGGTCACTTCCTTCAGGTCGTCATTCATCCGCAGGCCGCCTGTCTCATAGATGGTCTCGGACTCTTCCTTTGCCGTGCCGCCGAGCTGGGTGTATCTTCTGAGCTGTGATTTTGCCCGCGCCACCAGCTCCAACGGGTTGAACGGCTTTGTTACATAATCGTCGGCTCCCACGTTGAGCCCCAGGATCTTGTCTACGTCCTCCGACTTTGCCGACAGGATAATGATCGGGATGCTGTGCTTCTCCCGGATCTTCAATGTGGCATGGATTCCGTCCAGTCTGGGCATCATCACATCCAGGATCAGCAGATGGACATCCTCCGTCTCCAGGAGTTTCAGCGCCTGCATTCCGTCGTAAGCCTTCAGGATATGGTAGCCTTCCTGGGACAGATATATTTCGATTGCTTCTACGATTTCTTTGTCATCGTCACATACTAAAATATTATACATTCCTTATCACCTCCCTTGTATTATACATGATATCCCGCAATTTTTAATAAGGAAGCAGGAAATTTCTTATGAAATTATTAAAATCGGTTAGCATCGGCTTTAGGGTGGAAAAGAAACCTCCCCCTTTCCCCCCGGCATCCAGAAAATTCGCCCCGATTCTTGAAATCGACGCCCCGATATTTGAGATAGCCGCGGTAAATGAAGATTCCCCCATGATCTTCGCCGCACCGCCGATATTCTTCTCTATGGCATCCAGAAACATCTGGGAAGAAATCTGCCCTTCGGATGCCATTTCTTTCACTTGCGCCGCTGTGATTCCTGCGGCTTCCGCCAACCACTGATATATAGGGAGCCCTCTGTCTGCCAGTTGGTTCAAGTCATCCGTATATGCAATCTGTGAGGTCTGGACCTTATTTATGATGGATCCCATATCCGCCATAGACGCCCCGGCGATCGCGGCCGCATCCGCTGTCAGAGACAGATACCTGGTCAGCTCCTTCCCTGGCTGGATCCCAGCCGCAACCGCACTTGCCGCAGTTGTAGCAGCCGCATCCATTCCGTAAGAAGTACCCTTTACTGATTCCATAGCGGAGTTCATGATTTCTGTAACACTTTCCGCATCGTGCCCGAGACCTTTCAGCTTTGCTTTTGCGTCATCAATACCGGTCAGTCGGTTAAATCCTTTTGCCAGTGTCAATCCGGTCAGCGCGCTTGTGGCTGTGATGGCCGGTTTCGTTATGCGTGAAGTAAGTTTATCCCCTACGTCTGTAAAAGTGTTTGCCAATGCTATCTAGCTTTTTTGTGATGTTCTAGACTTTGTTCTGGAAGGAATCCAAAGTCTTCTGTGCTGTCGAAAATGCCTTTTCAAAGCCGGTAGAATCGCCTGTAATCTTTGCACTCAATGTATAATCAGCCATTTTTAAGGCCTCCTTATCGGCGGAAGGTTGTTCGCCTTATAGATTGCATCCACCCATCCGGTTCCTTCCGTTTTTTCTACATCCCGAATAATTTTCAGGTTGTCGCGGATCACTTCCATATCCGCTTTTTTCACTTTCTTTTTGTTCCACAGCTTCAATCCCTTTTTCCTCTTCGGACGGTTTGCATTGAAATAAGCTGTAAAATCAGCATTGTACATGTTATAGCTGTCTGCCACCATCTTGCTTTCCCAGGCTTTCCGGATAAACGCAATCTCTCTCGGCGTCAGTGCGTCATAATCTGATCTGGAATATCCGAAATTGACAACAAAAAAAGCGAAGTCGATGTCCTTTTGATACGGCTCCGCTATTTCCATCCCTTTCTTGGGATTCAGGAAAACATCCGCCCCATCCTCTTTGATCCCATATGCGACATATGCTTTCAAGGATGCCAGACTGAGTAGCCCACGTGTACGCTGTAAGTCCGCCAGCGTCGGCATATTTGTTACTCCCTCAATCAGTTCAATCCGTTTCATGTTGTATTTCAAAACATAATTCTTTCCGCCATAAGTAATCATAAATGGTCCCTGCCTCCTATTCCTGAATGGTTACTGTTGCAATTCCGGCTTTTCTCGCTTTCCCCTCCGAAGTACACTCCACGATCAGAAGCCTTTCTCCTGACGCCGCTGCCAGCTCTGCTTCTCCGTTCCAGGTGTCCATACTCATGCAGTCATCATCATAGGGCGCTTCCAGCGGATAGTCTGTGATGACTGCAAGGCCGCCGAACATCCCTCTTTTCCGTTTTCCATCAATCACCTTGATGCATACAGGCTCCGAATTTTCAAATGATTCCGACAAAATACTGTGCGCCTCGTCCCCAGGGACGTAAAGGCCGTCATTATCAATGCTCCACTCCTTCATACCCGCAATCTTTGATTTCCAGCCGCCAGCTGTATCCTTGCTGGTGATCTCGATGGAATCCGCGGAACGGTTGATCGTCAGCCCCTTCTGTCCCCCAATGGCGATCAGCTTGCTCCCATCTGCATTATAGACGGCAAGCCGGATATCCTTCCCGGCCAGTGCCTTCGCCGCAGAACTTGAAAAATCGCAGTAAGCGCCGCCGTCAAATGCGTTATCTGCAAAAAGCTGTAATAAAAATCTATTGAATCTCATAACATCATCTCCTCCTTAAATTTTACATTTGAATCCGTAGCAGATCATAAATTCATAAGCCAGAACCGCATGTTTTTCATTGGTCTCGTCTGTTTTGATCGTCTGCACTCCGTTATTGGTCTGCATGATCAGATCAAATCCTTCGGGAAGCTCAATGTCCTCCGTCAGCGCCTCTTCCAGCTCCTGTATCAGACTGTAAATCCTTACAGAAGATTCGCCCGGTTCCGCAACCGCATGGATCCAGACTGTAAAGACATCCCGCCACATGGTCTTGGAATGGGCTGGACGTTTTCCAATGATCTCCGCAAAATAAAAAGGACTTGGCGCATTTTTCGTTACGGCGTCATAGCACTTCGTCCCTGTATGATCCTCTATTTTCTTCTGGATGGCAGATATCAGATCCGTCAGTCCTATCTGTTTATACATAACTTACCCTTTCTTTATCGCATTTTTCAAATCCTGATAATAGATGAATGCCTGTGAATCCACGTTTGCTTTCAGGAAGTGCTTGCCGGAAACCCAGCCCCCGTCAATTGTACGGTGTCCGTATTCCACATGGGGCGCATAATCCACCGTATAGCCCATCTCGTCCCCGTAGATACCGGAAGATTTCCGCAGTTCTCCTGTATCAATGGGCGTCCCGCCGTTTCTCGCAGCATTGAGTAATTCCGTGACATTCTTCTTGACAACCGCGTTAAAACGCACTTCATTCACGGATTGAAGCGCCCTTGCCAGGCGATCTATATCGACTTTGTTTAATTCTATTTTTACCAGGCCCATTTCATCATCCCTTATAAATCCTCACCTGAATCGCTGTGTACCTTGGACTCAGGTCTATGACCTTCGTGATTTCCTGTACACGGCCATCAATTTCTGCTTTCTGGCATTCCGGAAACATAGAAAAAGGAATCGGGATCAGAAATCGCTGTTCGTTCCGGGTCACCTCCCGGCCTTCCAGGGCAATCTGTTCATCCGTCCAGGGCGTGACACGGGCCCTCGTCTCTTTTACTGCCTCATAGTCATACTGTGGGTTATGAAGCGCGTCCTCTCCGGTCTGCTTTTTTGCCAAAAGCCTGCATGTTTTCCAGATCACAGAAACCTCACCACCTTGCCAGAGCCTCCCACATTCGCCTGCTGTGTTTTCCAGTCTCCGATCTCCTGAGCATATTCGGAAAGCACATCATCTACAAAGGTCGTACTGATATTCGCCGCCCCTTCGCTTGATATTCCCTCATAATAGGTACGGCGGTACATTTTCACCACAGCATCTACGCAGATCGACTCAAACAGATTCGGCAGCGCCCCAACACCCAGCCGCAGGCAAAGCCGGTCAGATATGGTACTGATATACTCCTCCAGAACTTCATCCTTTAGCATTGCGTCCGGAATCCGTTTTTTCACTCTTTCCAGCATTTCCATAAAATGCACCTCGCTTTTAGCCCTGCTTTTTTCTGGAAGTACGTTTCTTTGCAGGCTGCTCCACATATTCGATTAATGGGACGCCTTGCCTGTTCTCCTTTCCGGAAAGCTCTTTGATGCGTTCCTCCGTAACCTCCACCCCATCACGTGGGAAGGCTTCTCCAACGTGATAAGGGTGGTTTCCATCCTGCAGATCCGTAAAGAATTTCACCACCCTGTACATCATTCTCCTCCTATGCTCCTGTGCCGTTTCCTATCGTACCGATAAATACGCCGTCCTCAAACTCGGGGAAAAACTTCACGCAGGACATCAGAAGGGTATCCACGCTTGCATCCCTGGAATTGATAGAATGGGTCATTCCGACCAGCCCCGTGGAATCCGCCATCAGCGCAAATGTCTGCGCCACATCACCGGACATCGGCACATATGCCCCACGCATATTTTCCTGGATCAATCTCTGACGTTCCGTCCGATCCTTCACTGCCAGGATCTGCTCTTTCGTAAGTTTTGACGCCCCGCCTACTTTGGGAGGCTCCCCCTTCAGCGCATCCTTAACGGCCTTGTTGACCGCCTCCTGGAAAAGGCTGATAAACTCTTCCACTGATTTTTTTGTCTGATCCGCATCCTCGGAGATCAGAACCCCCAGCAGGTTATCGCCGATGCTGATGTTCTTCTCCCGGAGCATTGCCCTAGCAGATTTTGACATTTCCGCAATGGCTTCCTTACGCATCAGCTCCTGAACCTGCTCCTGGAGCTTCTTGTTTTCATGCTCCGCACGCTCCTGAGCATTCATCTCCGCGAGCCGGGTAGCTTCCGCCATCTCCTTTTCATGTTTCTCCATCATTTTTGCAAACTTCTGGTTGAACATCCGGTCAAAATCCTCATCCGAGTATTTTGCAGTAGATTTCGGAGCCGGCTGCTCTGGATCATCTTTCCCCTTCTGATCCTTACTTCCATTTTCCTGGCCCTTTGGGAGTTCTCCGTCCTGGCCGTCTGCCGGATCTTCCGCAAATAACTGCAGTAGTCTAAATTCCTTGTTCTTCATATCCTGCCTCCATCGTTTTTCGTGTTCCTTGTTGCGTTGTTTCCCGTAGCTTTTCAGGGATCCACGCCTGCCCTTTTTGATCCCGTAGAGTTTTACGACTTCCACGCCTGGTCATGTAATCCGCACATAGTCCGGAAATTCTTCCGCAATCATACAGATACCAATAAAAAAGGAATCTATCAGAAGTCTTCCTTTTTCTGATAAATCCCCATATTGGATCGATGCCATACCGCTCCCGATATCCGTTTCTATTCGGTCATCCGTTAATCCTTCCATTGATCTGATCAGTTCCTGCGTAAGCGCCGTCACTCCGGCACAGACAATGTCAGAACCTGTCGGAGCATAGCCCGCATGGCCGCTTATCATGATTCCATCCTTCCGGAGACCCACCTCAATCAAAACACATCACTCCCTTCCAAAAATTCAGCAACCTTTTTAATGTCTATAGCTCCTGTGCATTAACCTTCTGAACCTTATCCGCACCGGCCATCCGGATGAGCGGGAAGATAAACTCCTTCTCATAGAACCGGCACGGCGGGCACCATGGGG